>NZ_JBWKKH010000002.1:160922-440758 GCF_056431645.1 Saccharopolyspora sp. NPDC045839 | reverse complement strand
TTTTCCCCCCCCCCGCGGGGACGGAACCCCCCCGGGGGGGACACAAAAAGAACCCCCGGTCTTGGAGGGTGGCGCCCCAGCTTCTCGACCGCGGGCCCGCCGGCCAGGATCACGGTTCGTGACCCATGGTGGGCGCCGGCCGCTTGAAGCCGCGGGTGAGCCGCAGCAGTTGCAGGAAGCCGACCGCCACCCAGCTCAGGCCGATGACGAAGGTCAGCGGCGACAGCGACGTCCACAGCCACACGGTCAGCGCCACACCGATCCCAGGGATGAGCACGTAGCGGAGGAAGTCCGCGCCACGGCGCCTGCCCAGGCCGATCGCGTAGTGCTTGATGACGCTCAGGTTGACGAAGGTGAAGGCGATCAGGGCGCCGAAGCTCACCAGGGCGGCGGCCTGGTCCAGCGACATGACGCAGGCCAGCAGGGAAACCGCACCCACCGCCAGGGTGGCCAGGTGCGGGGTCCGGTACCTCGGGTGGATGCGGGCGAAAACGCGCCTGGGCAGCGCGCCGTCACGCCCCATGGAGAACAGGATCCGGGACACCGCGCTTTGCGCCGCCATGGCCGAGGCGAAGCAGGCCGCGACGTAGGCGGCGGTGAAGAACGCCGCCAGGAAGTCGCCGCCGGCGCTGACCATCACCTCGACCGAGGCAGAGTCGGGATCGGTGAAGGTCTGCCAGTCGGGGTGGACCAGGTGGCCCACCCAGGACATGAGGACGAACAGCAGTCCGCAGAAGACCGTGCACAGGATGATCGCTCTCGGAATCGTCTTCTGCGGCTCCCGGGCCTCCTCGGAGAGCGTGGAGATCGCGTCGAAGCCCAGGAACGACAGGCAGAGGATGGCTGATCCGGCGACGACCGCGGTGAGCGAGAAGTCCGCGCTGTAGAACGGCGCCACCAGATCCGCCGGCTCCGAGCGCCCGGACACGGTCAGGTAGCTCATTGCCAGGAACGTCGCGATGAACACCCCCTGCGCGCCCACCAGCACCATGTTCATGCCGGTCACCAGTTTGATGCCGAGGGTGTTCAGCCCGGTGACGACGGCGATCGCCAGCAGCACCCAGACCCAGCCGGGCACTGCCGGGATCGCGATCCCCAGGTAGAGCCCGATGACGATGTAGCTGATCGTGGGCAGGAAGATGTAGTCCAGCAGCAGCGCCCAGCCGGTGAGGAAGCCCGTGGCAGGGCCGAAGGTCTGCTGCGTGTAGGTGTAGGCGGAACCGGCCACCGGGTAGGCGCGCACCATGTTCGCGTAGCCCAGCGCGGTGAACGTCATCGCGGCCAAGGTGACGATGAACGCAGTGGGCAGGTGTCCTCGTGTCACGTCGGTCGCGATCCCGTAGGTGGTGAAGGCCGCGAGCGGGACCATGTAGGCCAGCCCGAAGAGGAACAGCGAGGGCAGCCCGAGCACGCGTTTGAGCCCGTGCTCGCCGGCCGGACGAGCGTCGGCCCGTGCCTGGGCTGCCTCGGCGCGACTGTCGTGCCCGCTCACCGGAGCCCACCCGATGCGACGGCCTTGGAGAGCGTCTGCTCGACCAGCCCGACCAGTTCGCCGATGGCCGCGGCGTCGGCGACCAACGGCGGGGAGAGCTGCAGCAGCGGGTTGCCCTCGGAGTCGACGGCGAGCCGGCACAGCACGCCCGCCTCGGCGGCGGCCGGGGTCAGGTGCTGGTTGACGAACTCGGTGGCGTCGACCTGTTCCGAGGCCCAGGACTTCGTGGCCTTGTCGGTGACCAGCTCCAGGCTGCGGTGGTATCCGTCGCCGCGGATGTCGCCCACGATCGGGTTCTCGCGGAGCCGTTCGAGTTCGGCGGCGAACGTCGCGCTGGTGGCCTTGACGGTGCCCTGCACGTCCAGCCGCCGCATGATCTCCAGGTTCGCCAGCGCCGCGGCGCAGGCGACCGGGTGCCCGCTGTAGGTGAGCGCGTGGTTGTACATGCCGGCCGGTCCGTCCAGGACGGTCTCGATGACCCGGTCGCCGGCGATCAGACCGCCCAACGGCACGTAGGCCGAGGCGATCCCCTTGGCGAAGGTGATGATGTCGGGCTGGAAACCGTAGTGGATCGAGCCGAACCACTCGCCGAGCCTGCCGAACCCGGTGATGACCTCGTCGGCGATCAGCAGAATCCCGTGCCGGTCGCAGATTTCGCGCACGCCCTGGAAGTAGCCCGCGGGCGGGGTGAGACTCCCGCCGGCGTTCTGCAGCGGCTCCATGATGATGGCGGCGATGGTGTCCGCGCCCTCCTGCAGGATCAGCGATTCGAGCTCGGCCAGCAGGAAAGCGGTGAACTCCGCCTCGGTCTCCTGCTCGGGGCGCCGGTATCGCTTGGTGTTGGACACGTGCCGGACGCCGGACATGAGCGGCTCGAACATCTTGCGCACCTGCACCATGCCGTTGAGGGACATGGCGCCGAAGCTGGTGCCGTGGTAGGCGACCCGGCGGGCGATGAACTTCCGGCGAGCGTGCTCGCCCCGGCTGATGTGGTACTGCCGGGCCAGCTTGATCGCGGCCTCGTTGGACTCCGAGCCGCTGGAGGTCAGGAACACCCGGTTCAGGTCGCCGGGGGCGAGCCCGGCCAGTTCGGCGGCCAGCTTCGCCGCGGGCGGATGCGCGACGCTCCAGGTGGTCTGGAAGGGGAGTTCGCTCATCTGCCGGGCGACGGCCTCGCCGACCTCGGCTCCGTGCGAGTAGCCCAGCTGGGTGCAGAACAGCCCGGCCAGCCCGTCGAAGTAGCGCTTGCCCGATTCGTCGTAGACGTAGCAGCCCTCGCCGCGGACGAAGATCGGCAGGCTCTCGTTGCGATACTTCGCCGCCGAGGTGAAGTTCATGACCAGGTGGCGCTTCGCCAGCTCTTCAACGGTGGCGGTCGTGCTCGTCTCCGCGGACATGGTGCTCCCTAGAGTTGTCGGTGTTCGGTGCCTTGCGGTGGCTCGGAAGGAACGGCCGCCCGGTGGTTCTGGGCGCCGGCCACTGGTTCAGGTCAGGGGCGGGCCGGTGGTCCCGCGGTTGCCTTCAGTACTTGATCCACGTGGTTTTCAGGCCGGTGAACTTCTCGATCGCGTGCGCGGACAGGTCGCGTCCGAAGCCGGACTGGCCGAAGCCGCCGAACGGGGTCTGCGGGCTCAACGCGTCAACGGTGTTGACCGAGACGGTTCCCGCGCGCAGCGCGTCGGAGACCCGCAGGGCGCGGGAGAGGTCCGCGGTCCAGACGGAGGCCGCCAGGCCGTAGCGGCTGTCGTTGGCCAGCCGGATCGCGTGCGCTTCGTCGTCGAAGGCGGTCACGCAGAGCACGGGGCCGAAGATCTCCTCGCGCTCGATGCGCGAACCCGGTGCCACGTCGTCGAAGACCGTCGGCTCCACGAAGCAGTCGCGCCGTCCTCCGCCGGTGACCAGTTCGGCTTCGCGGCTGCCGTCCGCGATGAAGCCGGCGACCCGTTCGGCGTGGGCCGCGTCGACCAGCGGCCCCATCTGGCTCGCGGGGTCGAGCGGGTCACCGGGTGCGTAGTCGGCGGCCCGCTTCGCGATCCTGGCCACCAGGTCGTCCTTGATCTCGCGGGCGACGAGCAACCGCGAGTTGGCCGAGCACACCTCGCCCTGGTTGAAGAAGATCCCCGCGCACGCGGCTTCGGCCGCCGCGTCCAGGTCGGCGCAGTCGGCGAAGACGAGGTTGGGGCTCTTCCCGCCGCATTCCGGCCACACCTGCTTGAGATTGGAATCCGCCGCGTAGCGCAGGAACTGCTGTCCGACGGCGGTTGATCCGGTGAACGCGATGCAGTCGACGTCGGGGTGCAGGCCCAGCGCGCGGCCGGTGGTCTCGCCGTAGCCCGGAACGACGTTGAGCGCCCCTTCGGGCAGTCCGGCTTCGGCGGCCAGCTCCGCGAGCCGCAGCGCCGACAGCGGGGACTGCTCGGCGGGCTTGAGCACCACCGAGTTCCCGGCGGCCAGGGCGGGTGCGAGCTTCCAGGTGGCCATGTCCAGCGGGAAGTTCCACGGCACGACCGCGCCGACGACGCCGAGGGGAACGCGGCGCACCAGGGCCAGATCTCCCGCAGCGGTCGGTGCGATCTCGCCGTAGTCCTTGTCGAGCATCTCGGCGTACCAGCGGAACAGGCCCGCCGCCCCGGGTACGTCGATCTCGTAGGCGTCGGTGACGAGCTTGCCCATGTCCATCGAATCGAGCAGGGCGAGTTCCGCGCGGTGCTCGTCGATCAGGTCGGCCAGGCGCAGCAGCACCTGCTTGCGCTCGGCGGGTCCGGCGGACGACCAGGCGCCGGACTCGAAGCACGTGCGGGCGGCGGACACCGCGGCGTCGACGTCGGCGGGGCCGCACTCGGCGACGTCGGCGATGGTGCGGCCGGTGGCGGGGTCGACGGTCGGGAAGGTGCGGCCGTCGAGCGCCGCGGTGAACCGGCCACCGATGAACGCGGCGGTGCGCGGGGCGAGACCCGCGGCGGCCTCGCGCCACTGCTCGTGGGTGAACGCTGGCATGGCTCTCCTCTTCGCTCAGTAACTTTGAACGCAGATTCAAAACTTCAGCAAAGTCACATGTCAATAGCAAAGTCAGAGATTGAAAAATTTGAACCAGAGCATCAATAATGATGACGTGACACGGACGAGGACACAGCGGGCACGCCGGGAACAGCTCATCGACGCCGCGCTGCGGGCGATCACCGAACGCGGGCGCGTCAACGTCCGCATCCGCGACATCGCCACGGAGGCGGGTGTGTCACCGGGCTCGGTGCTCTACCACTACCCGGAACTGGCGGAGCTGATGTTCGACGTGCACCGCACGGTCACCGACCGCTTCTACCGCCACCGGGCCGACACCGTCGACGCGGCCGGGAGTGCCGAGCTCAAGCTCGCCGCGGCCATCGAGACCGGCTTGCCGTCCGGGAAGGACGACGAGGTCGCCTGCGTGCTCTACGAGATGCACGGGCTCGCCGACCGCAGTTCCGCGCACGCCGCGCTCATGACCAGCCTGTACGACCGCGAGGTCGCACTCTACGGCACGGTGCTGGAGATCGGCCGTGCGACGGGCCGGTTCACGCTTTCCCGGCCGGTGCGCGAGATCGCCGCGACGCTGGTCGCGCTGGAGGACGGTCTCGGGCTGCACCTGATGAGCAACAACACCTCCGTCGAGCGCAACGCCGCCAAGCACTTGGTCGCCGAGTACGCGCGGCAGGCCACCGGCTGCGCGACCACCTCGTAGGCGGACGCGGCTCCGCGAGGCAGGATGTCTCCATGAACGAGCCTGCCTTCACCCTCGTGCAGCTGCGCTACTTCGAGGCGGCGGCCCGGCACCTCAGCATGACGGCCGCGTCGAAGGAACTCATGGTGTCCCAGTCGGCCGTGTCGACCGCGATCGCGCAGCTGGAGAAAGAAATGGGCGTGCAGTTCCTGCTGCGCCACCACGCCCGCGGGCTCAGCCTGACCACGGCGGGCGAGGTGTTCTACAAGAGGGTCCTGGACTTCCTCGCCCACGGCGCCGAGCTGGTGGAGACCGCCCGGCAGTCCGGCACCGAGCTGGTCGGGACGCTGACGGTCGGCTGCTTCGCCACGCTCGCGCCGTTCCGGCTACCCGGCCTGCTGGCGGAGTTCGAGGCCCGGCACCCGCAGGTCCACGTGTCCCTGCGCGAAGGCGAGCACCAGGCGCTCAAATCGGCCCTGCGCTCGGGCGAGACGGAGCTCGCCCTGCTGTACGGCTACGACCTGGACGACGACATCGACCGCGAGGTCGTGGGAACCGCGCACCCGTACGCCCTCGTGTCCGAGGACCACCGGTTCGCGCGACGGAAGAACCGCACGGTGTCGCTCCAGGACCTCGCCGACGAGCCCATGGTGCTGCTCGACCTGCCGCACAGCCGTGAGTACCTGCAGTCGATCCTCAGCAACGCAGGCGTGGAACCCCGGGTCCGCCACCGCACGAGCGGCTACGAGACCGTCCGTGCTTTCGTCGCGCACGGTCACGGCTTCGCGCTCCTCAACCAATGCCCGCCGGCCGAAACCACCTATTCGGGGGCGCGAGCCGTCCCGCTCACCCTGACCGACGACGTCCCGTCGCTGGAAATCGTCGTCGCCTCGATGCGCGGGGTCCGCCTCACCCGGCGGGCGCAGGAGTTCCGGGAGTTGTGCCGCACCCTCTACGCGCGCTGACCGTTTTGGGCCGGGGAGGCGATCGCCTCCCCGCCCCAAAACGGTCGAACGGGTCAGTCCCCGTGGCTGAGGTAGCGGTGCTGGGTCGCGATGTGGTCGGCCACGAACTTGGCGTCGTGCCACACCCCCCAGATGAAGCTCGAGCCACGGCGCGCCAGCCAGGGCAGTCCCAGGAAGTACACGCCGGGTTCGGAAGACACGCCGCGACGGTGCTCCGGCTTGCCGTTCTCGTCGAACGCGTCGACCTGCAGCCAGCCGTAGTCGACGGCGAAGCCGGTCGCCCAGACGATCGACCGGACTCCGGCGGCGGCGAGATCGAGCTCGAGGATCGGGGTGGTCACGCAGGCGGGATCCGGCCCCAGCGTGCGGGCGTCCGGGTCCTCGGGGAGGTCCAGGCCGTTGCGCGCGACATACGCGTCGGCTTCGTCGAGCAGTGCGAGGTAGTTCGCGTCTCCCTTGGCGATGTTGGTCCCGAGGTCCGGCGCGAAGCGGAGGATCCCGTCGTCGAACGAGCCGGTCATGCCGACGAGGTCGATCCCGAGTCCGGCGAGGGCGCGGAAGTCCACCGTGTGCCCGCCGCGGGCGCCGCTGACCGCGATGGTGACGTGTTCGGCCCCCGACGGCGGCGTCTCGGCGTCCCACTTGCCGAGCACGCCGAGCCACCAGCAGAAGTCGCGTCCGCGGTACTGGCGCGGAGGACGGTCGTGGGGGCCGACGGACAGGTACACCGGCCGCCCCGACCGGCGGAGCTCCTCGGCGATCTGCACTCCCGACGAACCGGCTCCGACCACCAGCACGGCGCCATCGGGCAGCTGCTCCGGATTCCGGTAGGAACTGGAGTGGATCTGCAGGGGGCCGGCTTCCCGGGGCACGATCGGTGGGATCACGGGCCGCTGGAACGGTCCGGTCGCCGCGACGACGAAACGCGACTCGATGGTTCCGTCCGAAGTCTCCACGCGAAAACCGGGCCGTCCCTCGAGCCGCCGGACGGACGTCACCTCGACCCCGGTCCGGATCGGCGCGGCGATCTTCTCCGCGTACGCCTCGAAGTAGGCCGCGACCTGGTCCTTGGAAGCGAAATCGCCGGGCGCCAGGTCGACGAACTCCAGGCCGGGGAAGCGGTCGTGCCACGCGGGCCCGTTCGCGACCAGCGAGTCCCACCGCTCCGAACGCCAGCGCTCGGCGATGCGGTCGCGTTCCAGCACGAGGTGCTGCACACCGCAGTCACTCAGGTGCTCGCTCATCGCCAGGCCGGCCTGGCCCCCGCCCACGACGAGGGCCTCCACCTCTTGGATCGACATCCAGACCTCCACTCCGGACCGGCGGGCGGACCGCGCCGGTCCGCCTCCATGCCTCTGTGCGTCTCAACCGGATCCTCGCCGCCGCGCACTTCCCGTGTCCAACAGATGTTTTTGGTACACGAGATCTGATTTTTCGATTCATGACGGCCGCGTCGAGGCGGTCCCGTGGATCGATATTTTCGATGCACTGGTACTGAAACATCTACTGGACAGAAAGTGCGTGGCGAGGTCAGGCTGTGGCGACGGCGCCGCCGATCCGTCCGACAACCGCCGCCGGGAAAGGCCACGAAGTGACTGTTCATCGCCGCATCCGCCCGTTCAACACGCGCGACACCTACCCCGAGCAGAACCTCGACAACGACCTCTGCCAGGCCGTCGTCGCCAACGGCACCGTCTACGTCCGTGGCCAGATCGGGCAGGACCTCGACACCAGCGAGTCCGTCGGGATCGGCGACGCCGCCGCGCAGGCCGAGCAGGCGATGGCGAACATCAAGGTGCTCCTCGAAGAAGCCGGCAGCCGGATGGAGCACCTGGTCAAGCTCACCATCTACCTGATCGACCCGCGCTACCGCGAGGCCGTCTACCGCACCGTCGGGCGCTGGACCAAGGGTGTGCACCCGATCTCGACCGGCCTGGTGGTGTCCGCGCTCGCCCGGCCGGAGTGGCTGTGCGAGATCGACGCCATCGCCGTGATCCCGGAGGAGGAGAAGTGACCCTTTCGATCGTCGCCCGCGACACTTCCGGCGGCACCGTGCGGTTCGGTGTCGCGGCCAGCTCATCCAGCCCCGCCGTCGTCGCCCGCGTCGCGCACCTGCGCCCGGGCGTCGGCGCCGCGGCCTCGCAGAACATCACCGACCCGCGGCTCGGCGGCCACCTGCTCGACGGGCTCGCCGAGCACGGCGACGCCGAGCGGGCGCTCGCCGGGGTCACCGCCGCTGCGGACAACATCGAGTACCGGCAGCTCACCGTGCTCGGCCCGACCGGCCCGGGCTTCGCCTACAGCGGCTCCCGGACACTGGGCAAGCACGGTGCCGTCGCCGCGGACGGTGTCGTGGCGGCGGGCAACATGCTGGCAGGCAACCACATCCCGCAGGCCATTGTGGACGCGTTCACCTCCGCCACCGGCGAGCTGGAGCAGCGGCTCGTCACCGCGTTGCAGGCCGGTCTCGACGCCGGCGGCGAGGAGGGCCCGGTCCACTCCGCCGGCGTCGTCGTGGTGTCCGATGTGGACTGGCCGGTCACCGACCTCCGGGTGGACTGGGCGGACGACCCCGTCGACCGGCTCGCCGAGTTGCTCGACGTGTGGCTCCCGCAGCGCGACGACTACGTCACCCGCGGGCTCAACCCCGCCTCGGCCCCGTCCTACGGCGTGCCGGGAGACGAGTGATGACGGCACTGAAGAACGCGGCCCGCGCCGAGGTCGACCGGCACGCCGACGAACTGATCCGCCTGTCGGAACGGCTGCACGCCGACCCCGAGACGGCGTGGGAGGAGCACCGCGCCGCCGCGGCGGTGCCGGAGCTGCTCGACCGCGCCGGGTTCGCCGTCACGTCGGGCTACCTCGGCCTGGACACGGCGTTCCACGCGAGCTTCGGCACCGGTCCGACGCGGATCGCGCTGTGCGCCGAGTACGACGCGCTGCCCGGCCTCGGTCACGCGTGCGGCCACAACCTCATCGCGGCCAGCTCCATCGGTGCCGCACTGGGGCTGGCCGCGGTCGCCGACGACGCCGGGGTGACGATCGAGGTCTACGGCACCCCGGCCGAGGAGGGCGGCGGCGGGAAGATCGAGCTGCTCGACCGCGGCGCTTTCGCGGGCGTGGACCTCGCGATGATGGTGCACCCGGCGCCCGTCGACGTCGCCGAGGCCCGGCCGTTCGCCGTCAGCCACTCGAAGATCTCCTACACCGGCAAGTCCGCGCACGCCGCTGCTTACCCCGAGGCCGGGATCAACGCCGCCGACGCGTTCACCGTCGCCCAGGTCGCCATCGGCCTGCTCCGCCAGCAAATCCCCGCCTCGGCGCGGGTGCACGGCATCGTGACGCACGCCGGCGACGCACCGAACGCGATCCCCGAGCACGCCAGCGGCCGCTGGTACGTGCGTGCCGAGACGCTCGCGGAACTAGCCGAGCTGGAGCCGCGCGTGTTCCGCGCGTTCGAAGCCGGCGCGCTGGCCACCGGCTGCGAGCTGACCGTGGAACCGGAAAGCAAGCCCTACGCCGAGTTCCGCGCGGACGAGGCGGCACTGGCGGCCTACCGTGCCAACGCACTCGAGCTCGGCCGCGAGTTCGCTCCGGACGGCACGGCGTCCCGCATGAACCGCGCCTCCACCGACATGGGCAACGTCTCGCAGGTCGTGCCCGCCATCCACCCCTACATCGGCATCGGGTCCTTGCCGGCGATCAACCACCAGCGCGAGTTCGCCGCGCACTGCGTCGGCGGCACCGCGCAACGAGCCCTGCTCGACGGCGCGATCGCACTGGCATGGACCGGAGTGGACCGAGGCGTGGCGCCATGACCGCCTGCTCCTCGGCCCGCATCCGCAGCACGCTCACGTCCTGAATCCGCACCTTTCCGGGAAGGACAACGATGTCCCACGCCCCGACGCGCACCGAGCACGACATGCTCGGCGAGATCAGCGTGCCTGCGGACGCCTACTACGGCGCCCACACCGCACGCGCCCTCGTCAACTTCCCCATCACGCGGGAGACCCTCGCCGACCGCCCGCACCTGGTCGTGGCACTGGCTGCGGTCAAGCAGGCCGCGGCCACCGCCAACGCGGAGGTCGGCGCCCTCGACGGCGCCAGGGCCACCGCCATCGCGAAGGCCTGCGCCGAGATCAGGAGCGGCGGGCTGCACGACCAGTTCGTCGTCGACCTGATCCAAGGCGGCGCCGGGACCTCGACGAACATGAACGCCAACGAGGTCATCGCCAACCGGGCCCTGGAACTGCTCGGCCACGACCGCGGCGAGCACTCCGAGCTCCACCCGCTCGATCACGTCAACCTGGGCCAGAGCACCAACGACGTCTACCCCACGGCCGTCAAGCTCGCGCTCGACAGCCACCTCGCCGAGCTGCTCGCGGCGCTCGCCGGGCTGCGGGAAGCGTTCTCCGCCAAGGCGGTCGAATTCGCCGACATCCTCAAGATGGGCCGCACCCAGCTGCAGGACGCGGTCCCGATGACGCTCGGCCAGGAATTCGGCGCGTTCGCCGCCACGCTCGGTGAGGACGAGCAGCGCCTCGCCGAGGCCCGGCTGCTGCTGCACGAGCTCAACCTCGGCGGCACGGCGATCGGCACCGGACTCAACGCCCGCCCCGGCTACCGCGAGCTCGCCGTGGCGCACCTGCGCGAGCTCACCGGTATCCCGACGCTCGTCTCCGCCCCCGACCTCATCGAGGCCACCCAGGACGTCGGCGTGTTCGTCCAGCTCTCCGGCGTCCTGAAACGGGTCGCGGTCAAGCTCTCGAAGATCTGCAACGACCTGAGACTGCTCTCGTCGGGACCACAGGCCGGGCTCGGCGAGATCATCCTGCCCGCCCGGCAGGCCGGTTCGTCGATCATGCCCGGCAAGGTCAACCCGGTCATCCCCGAGGTCGTCAACCAGGTCGCATTCGAGATCGTCGGCAACGACGTCACGATCACCCTTGCCGCGGAAGGCGGACAACTGCAGCTCAACGCCTTCGAGCCGATCATCGCGCGGGCCCTGACCGCCGGCCTCGACCACTTCACCGCCGCGATAGGCGTGCTCACCGAGCACTGCGTGCGCGGCATCACCGCCCGCCGTGAGCACCTGGCGGGCATCGTCGCCACCTCCGCGGGCCTGGTGACCGCGCTGAGTCCCGCGCTCGGCTACGAAGCCGCGTGCACCATCGCGCTGGAGGCGCACCGCACCGGCCGGCCCGCGCTGGAGCTGGTGCGGGAACGGCATCTGCTGACCGACGAGCAACTCGGCGCGCTGACCACGCCACAGGCCCTCACCGGCGGGACCGTCCCCGGGTTGCGGTGAAGTTGCCGTTTCAGCCTCGTCAAGCTCGCGTTTCGGACCGGCTCAGCGCCTCTGCATAGATCCTCTCGATGCATTGCTTTGGTTATTACTTCTTGTTAGATGCCACGGACCGCTCCTAGCGTCATCACGAAATCCGGTCCAAGGAGGCCGCCCATGACCACACGTGAATCCGCCCCGGCCAGGGAGCTCACCGAGACGAACGCCGATCCCGCGACGCTGCGCCGGAGCGTCGCCGCGGGCGCGGTCGGCGTCTTCGTGCACTGGTTCGACTGGGCCGCGTACGCCTATCTCGCGAGCACCATCGCCTCGGTCTTCTTTCCCGTCGGCAACGCCACCGCCGGCCTCCTCGCAGTGTTCGGGGTCTTCGCGGTGTCGTTCGGGATCCGTCCCGTCGGAGCGCTGGTGTTCGGCCCGCTCGGAGACCGGATCGGCCGCAAGCGCACGCTGTCGATCGTCATCTTCGTGATGTCCGGTGCCACGCTCGCCATCGGCCTGCTGCCCGACTACTCGACGATCGGGATCGCGGCCCCGCTGCTGCTGGTCTTCCTGCGGCTGCTGCAGGGCTTCGCCGCGGGCGGCGAGTTCGGCAGCGCCGCGAGCTTCCTCGCCGAATTCGCGCCGCGCCGCCGCCGCGGATTCGGCGTCAGCTGGCTCGAAGTCGGCTCGCTGCTGGGGTTCCTCGCCGGGTCGTTCATGTTCCTCCTGCTGTCGGTCGGCCTCTCGGACGCGCAGCTCACCTCGTGGGGCTGGCGCATCCCGTTCCTCATCGCCGCGCCGCTGGGCATCGTCGGATTCGTCGTCCGCAACAAGATCGAGGACACCCCCGAGTACCGCACCCTCGAAGCGACCGACAACGTGCCCCGCAGCCCCGTGCGGGAACTCTTCCGCAACAACAAGAAGCAGCTGCTCCAGGCCGCCGGCCTGATGACGATGATGCACGTGCCGTTCTACGCCGTGCTCACCTACCTGGTCACCTACGAGACCGACTACCTGGGCCACTCCGCCGGCAACGCCGCGCTCCTGTCCACGGTCATCTCCCTCGTCGGGCTGGTCCTCGTCCCAGCGTTCGGCCGCCTGTCCGACCGCGTCGGCAGGCGACCGGTCCTGATCGGCGCGGGCATCGCGCTGTTCGTCCTCGCGACCCCGGCCTACCTGCTGATGCGCACGGGCCTCGCCGGCACGTGGATCGGCGGGCTTGCGCTCGGCGTCGTGCTCTCCGCGATCCTGGGCACGTACGCGGTGTGGTCCGCCGAGATCTTCCCGACCCGCACCCGCCAGGGCGGCCTGTCCATCGCGTACAACCTCACCGCCGCCCTGTTCGCCGGCACCGTGCCCTACCTGATGACAGTCCTGATCTCGGCCACCGGCAGCACGCTCGTGCCCGGCCCGTACCTCATGGTCGCCGCCGTGATCGGGCTGATCGCGGCCTTCTCCATGCGCGAAACCGCGGGGAATCCGTTGCTGCAGGAAGAGGACCTCGCAGGCGAGCACACCAAAGCCTGAACCGCAGTCCCGGTGCCGGCGGAACCCGGGGACGCGAACCTGACCGTCCGGCACATGACGGAGAACCGGCTGCACCTGCTCAGGTGCAGCCGGTTCTCCGTGATCAGCCCAGCAGGCGCTGCCAGGTCCGCTGGTCCAGCACACCCGTGGCCGCCAGGCCGCTGGACGCCTGGAACTCCCGCACCACCGCGACCATCCGGTCGCCGAAACGCGCATCCGCCGCCACATACCGGCCACGAGACGTCAGCAAGACCTGCGCCGCCCGCACCGCATCACCACCGGCGCCCTGACCCAGCACCGGCGTCAGACCGGCCCAGGCCGAACCGCCGAACAAACCCGGCTCCGGCAGCCGCGTCGCGTAGCAGGACACGCCCGCCGCGCCGGCGGCCGCGACGACCCCGCCGGTGGCCGCTTGCGTCTGCGGACCGAACACGCCGTCCACCGGCACCGAAACCCCTTGCGCCCGCAGCAGGAGCTGCAACGCCGTCACCGACGGGCCCGCCGCCTCCGGGCGCAGCAGCGGCCACACCGCCGGCTGCACCACGGCCCGGCCCGTGGCCGCGCCGACTGCTTCGCGCAGCTCCGGCAACCGTCCATACAGGACATCACCGGGGCATTCGGTGGCCATGAAGTCGCGGTGCCCGTAGATCTCGCCGGGCTCGATGCCGTACTGCGACACCATGTACGTGCACAACAGCACCAGCGAATCCCACAGGTCTTCCGGCACGTCGGTGTCGATGTAGGTGCCCTCGTTCTCGATGCCCAGCGACACCGGGTTCTCCGCACCGGCGTGCGCACCCTGCACGTGCTGATCGCCGGCGGTGAGCACCTCCAGGCTCCGGTGGCGGCCCTCCATCAGCCAGCCGCCGCGGGAGTTGGTGAAGTTCTGCCCGGTGTCCTTCCACCCGTTGGAATCCATGTGGAAGTCCTGGATCTGCCGGGCCAGCGCGAACGCCGCCTCCTGCGAGGTGTCGTCGACGTTGGGCGAGGCGGTGTGGTGCACGACGATCTTGACCGGCTTGCTGTCGAGCACGTCCACCGGCGAACTGGGCTCCCGCGCCTGCCAATCCGACGTCGACGCGATCTCCGGCGCGGCCGCCCGCCGCGACCCACCGGCGGCCACCGCCGGCAACCCGCACACGCCGACCGCCGTCGCCGCCAGCCCACCGGCTAACAGCACCCGACGGGCCATCCGAACATCGCGCAACGCCATAGCCACTCCCCAAACCGGACGAACATCATGATCAGGGCCGAGCCCGGAGCCCCGAACGGTACGCAGCGGTAACCGGAGCGGGGAATTCTTGGCGACAACCCGCCAACAACCGGTCAAGAAGCCACCACGCCACCTGCGGATGACAAGATCACCCGCGTCGAACGCGTCACAACCGAACCGCCGCCGCGTCCCTGTCTGTGACCGACGAACACCGCGGACAACGGGAGTGCGCAAGATGGACCGGTTCGTCACGTTCCTGCGCCGCCAGCTCGACATCGACCTCGAGCTGCTGCGCGTGGCCAGGCAAGACGCCGAAACCGGCGCCGCCCACGCCTGCCTGATCACCCCCATCCGGGGATTCCGGGAATGCGAGCTGAAGTCCCGCCTGCTTTCCGCCCACCACCACTGCGGCACCGGCGCCGGCCCCTGCGACGAACTGGGGGAGAGCTACCCGCCCGAGGACGAACGCGGCTGCCCCACCCGGGCGCTCCTCGGCCTGCCCTACGCCGACCGCCCCGGCTACATCGCCCGCTGGCGCCCCTGAACCCGCCGGTCCAGGGGCGCCGGGAGGCGCGTCGTGATCCCGCCCGCCGGTGAGGGGCCGGTCCGTCTCGATGTGACAGGCGATCTCACGTTCGCGCATTTGATCTACCGGCGTGACGCGGAAGGCGGCGAGATCGTCATAGCCGCCCCAGCCTGCGCCGGCAGTTCCCCGGACGATGTCGCACCGGAAAGCGTGCTGGACCGGTTCACGCTCCGTCGCCCGCTGGACTCCTGTGGGGTCAAGGACGAACCCACTGCGGCGGAACTGCAGCGAGGCTTCAGCATCCTGATCATGGCCGGCAACGAGCAGGTCAGGAACCCCAGGGCTTAGCGCCGGTCTTCGTCCCGATGTTCCTCAACACCCGAATCGGCGGTCAGGACCTCGACGGTTCCCGCGGCGCCGTCCACCCGCACCCGATCACCGCTGCGCAGCCGCGTCGTGGCGTTGCCGCAGCCCACCACGGCCGGAATCCCCAGCTCCCGGGCCACGATCGCGGCATGCGACAGCGGCGCACCCACGTCCGTCACCACCGCCGCGGCCCGCGGGAACAACGGCGTCCACCCGATGTTCGTCACCGTCGTCACCAGGACCTCGCCCGGCCGCAACGAATCGCCCTCGTCGACCGAGGTCAGCACCCGCGCCGTGCCTTCGACGACACCGGCCGCGCCGGCGAAACCGCGCACCGAATGCGACACCGGCGCCAACGCCACCGACTCGTCGAACACGTCCATCCGCCGATCCGGCAGGGCCGACCACCGCACCGGGTCGAAATGCCCCCGGACCAACGTCGGGTACGGCCCCAACGCCGCATACGCCCGGTAGGTCTGCCGCCGGTCCGCAACCGCCCCCAACGGCTCCCGCGCACCGCCGAGCACCGCCAGGACCTCCTCGATCCGCAAGAAGAACAGGTCCTCGCCGCACCCGGTCAGCTCGCCGGCGCGCAACACGAAGGCCCGCAGCACCCAGAACGCGCGGATCAACTCCGAACGCGCCGCCTCCCGGCCCCGAGCGGCCCGCGCGGCCCCGGCGATCCGGCGCCGCAACCGCCGCTCCTTGCCCGGGTGGCGCGACCGCAGCCGCTCCCACGCCGCATCCCGCGCGAGTTGCTGCCGCGCCAGCAACTCCGCCGGATCCGCCGCCGACCGCAACCCCGCCAGCTGCCGGTCGATCCACTCCGGATCCTCGGCGGGCCGGGGCGCGGACACCTCGAACTCGTCCGGGCACCGGTGCCCCCACGACCGTGCGAACGTGTCCCGGTCGATCTCCCCGCGCGCCAGCTCGCCCAGCCCCATCACCGGCCCCAGGCTCGCCAGCGCATCCCCGCCGGCGCTGAGCCCGGTCAGCAACGCGTTCGTGTCCGCCTCGCCGACCAGCTTCAGCAGCCGCGGCCGAATCCGCACCAGACCCGCGCCGTCCAACCGCGCCCCGGCCGCCAGCATCCGGCTGGAATCCCGCAGCAACGGCTCCACGTCCGAACGCCACAACGCCCGCAACTCCCCGGCATCACCGGCCGCGGCGATCCGCTCGTGCAACCGCGCGCACCGATCCGGCGAGGACGCCAGCAGTTCCGGCAGCCGCCGCTGGTACGCCGCGACACGACGCAGGAACGGCAACGCGCTCGCCAGCGCCGACCGCACCACCCGCCACCGCGACATCGGCAGCGCCGGAACCACCACATCCGCGGGGATGCGCCCGAACGCCTGCTCGCTGGCGGCGCGCACCAGCGAACCCAGCCCCAGCGCGTTGCCCACCGCGAACGTCAAGCTCAGGTTCAGGTAGAAGCGGCCGCCGATGTTGCCCGAGAGCCGGTGCGGCCCGACCCGCGACAGCGCCATCGTCTCCGACATGAAGATCTCCACCAGCGACCACGTGCACGGCGTCATCACGCTCGGGATCGCCTCACCGAGATTCGCGCACGTCCACAGGTAATCCCCGCCGAGGCTGTCGTTCCACGTCTCCACCGGCCGGTCCCGCAGCCCCGTGATCGGCCGCGCCTGCACCACCCAGAACCGGCCGTCCCGGGCAGCCCACTCCACGTCCATCGGCCGCCCGTACAGCTCCTCGATCCGCACCCCCAGCGCCGCCAGCTCGCCGGCCTCGGCGGGGGAGAGCACCGGGACATCCCGGCGCCCCTCCGGCACCGGTTCTTCCCTGGTGCCCTCGGCGGTGCGCACCGTCATCACCGCCTTGTCGCCGACGACCTGCTCGCGCACCCGGCCGTCGCGGGCCACCACGTAGGTGTCCGGCGTGACCTGGCCGCCCACGATCGACTCGCCCAGCCCCCACGCAGCGTTCACCAGGACGTCCTCACCGGCCCCGGTCACCGGGTCCCGGGTGAACAGCACCCCGGCGGCCTCCGCGGGCACCAGCTCCTGCACCACGACCGCCAGCGCCACCTCGTCGGCGGCCACCCCGTTGCGCAGCCGGTAGTCGATCGCCCGCGCGGTCCACAACGACGCCCAGCAGCGCCGCACGGCATCCAGCACCGCAGCCTCGCCGCGGATGTTGAGGTACGTGTCCTGCTGACCCGCGAACGACATCTCCGGCAGGTCCTCGGCGGTCGCCGACGACCGCACCGCCACCGGAACGTCCTCGCCCATCCCGGCATACGCCGCCCCGACGGCCTCCGCGATCTCCGCGGGCACCGGCGACTCGGCGAACCACTGCTGGATCTTCTCCGACGCCGCCTGCGCGGTCTCCGGCCGGTCCGGATCGACCTCCGCCACCGCCGCCAGGATCCGCTCCTGCAAACCCGCGGTGGCCGCGAAATCCCGGTACGCGACCGTCGTGACGTCGAACCCCGGCGGCACCGGCAACCCCGCGCCCGCCAGCCGCGCCAGCGACGCACCCTTGCCACCGACCAGCGCCAAGTCCGCGTCGGCGGCATCCAACGGCACTACAACAGACACCGGAACACCCCTCATTCCCCAGTACCCAACAGGGCCCGGTACTTCGCTTCCGCATTGCTCAAGGACTCGTCCAGGTAGGACACCGTGGCCGCCGCGAGATCCCGGGCATCCTCCGAAGTGGACTCCCGCCCGGCCGCCAGCGCCCGGCACGCCGTCTCGGCCAGCAACCGCGCACGCGTCTCGTCGGAGACCGCGAACTCCGCTGGAACCAGCGGTGGTGCCAGGAAGAACCCGAGGAACACCGAGCTGACCAGCTGCACCAGCTCGGCCGGCCCCAGGTCGGTGCGGATCAGGCCCCGCTCGTGCAGTGCCTCCAGGTACCGCACGAAATCGCTGCGCAACGCGTCCCCGGCCTGGGCCGCCTTCTCGGTGCGGGCCAGCTTGCCGATCACGTCCATGTCCCGCGTCAGCACGGCCATGAGCAGGGGATGCCGCTGGTAGACCAGCGCCGTGTGCAGCAGCAGGTCGTGCAGCGACGGCT
The DNA here is from genome assembly GCF_056431645.1 of Saccharopolyspora sp. NPDC045839. Lineage (NCBI taxonomy): Bacteria > Bacillati > Actinomycetota > Actinomycetes > Pseudonocardiales > Pseudonocardiaceae > Saccharopolyspora > Saccharopolyspora sp. NPDC045839. The sequence continues at coordinate 422,646 of NZ_JBWKKH010000002.1, read as the reverse complement.
GCTGCGGCGACTCGACCACCCGCCGCCGGACCTCGGTCAGCAGCCCGACCCGTTCCCGCCGCAGCAGGACCAGGAACAGCCGCTCCCGGTTCTTCCAGTGCAGGTGGATCGTCCCCTTCGAGACCCCGGCCAACCGGGCGACATCGTCCAAAGTGGTCTTGTCGTAACCCCAGCGCAGGATCAACTCGGCAGCGGCATCCAGAATCCGCTGACCGCGCCGCCGGCGTTCGAGGGAACGATCCCTTGCGCCATCCGCCACCCAAGCCTCCACGACGTTCTCCACATTTTTGACCAGATTTACTCATCCGGTCATGAGTGCATAAGCTACGCCTGCCGCACCGAGGTGACAAGCAGGAGGGGCGGCTATTTACGCGCTCTTGACGCCCGGTCGGGACGCAGGGGAGTACAGGGCTTGAAGGAACAGCGGAACGGTGAACAGCCTGCCGGTGCTGCGCGGCTCAGGGCCGGGTTCGGGGGGTTCCGGTCAGGTCGGCGCCGATCAGGTCCGCCGTGTTCGTCACCTGCGGGATCACGTCGTGCTGCATGGCCTCCGCGGTCTGGCGGCCGCTGTGCAGCGAGACGCTCACCGCCGCCGTGACGCGGCCGTCCTGATCGGCGACCGGGGCGGCCGCGCCGCGGAGTTCGTCGTCGAGCTCGCTGTCGGCCAGCGCCCAGCCCTGGTCGCGGATCTCGGCCAGGCGATCGCGGAACACCCGCTCGGACGTGGTGCCCGCTGCCCGGTCCAGCGCCGTTCCGGCGAGGGCCTTGTCCAGCGCGGCGGGCGGCAGGTTGGCGAGCAGGACCCGCCCGGCGGCGGTCGCGGGCGCGGGGAAGCGGGTGCCGAGGTTGATCCGGACCGCGGTCAGCCTCGGGCACATCGCTATCGCGACGTAGAGGATCTCCGCGCCGTCGAGCACCGCGAGCCCGGCGGTCTCGCCGAGCCGACCGGACAGCGTTTCCAGGTGCGGCCGGGCGATGTCGCGCAGCGGCATGCTGGAGAGGTAGCTGTAGCCGAGTTGCAGCACCTTGGGGGCCAGCCGGAACGTGCGGGCGTCCTCGGAGGTGAGGAAACCGAGGTCGCGCAGGGTCAGCATCAGCCGCCGGGTCGTGGCGCGGCTCAGCCCCGTCAGCTCGCCGGCCTCGGTGAAGTTCAGCTCGGGACGAGCGGCGGTGAAGGCCTGCAGGACGGCCATGCCCCGTTCCACGGCGGTGACGAAGTACGGTGCCGCCTGATCCTGCTCGTCCACCACTACCTCCGACGCGGGCGCATCGTGTGCGATCTGCACGCTCAGCGTACCGCCTCGCGGATCCGGCCGAGTCGCAGCTCGACGATCTTGCGCAGCTGCGCGCGGGCCGTCCACAACGCGTTGAGGATCGCGATGCCGCTCATCGCTCGTTCGCCGATCGCACGCCGGAGAGCGTCTCCCGGCACAGCCGGATGGCCTCGTCCGAGGTGAGCCAGCGCGGGTAGCTGGTGATCCGCTCCACCGCCGAGTCCAACGCGGCGCGCACCGCCCGGACCTCCTCGCCGGTGAGCTCCTCGCCCAGCGACCTGCCGAGTTCCCGGGCCATCACGTCGGTGCTCAGGCCGTCCCAGACCCAGCGCATCCGCGAACCGATGACCGACGGGTCGACGCAGGCGGAGACCGGTGGGAACGCATCGGTTCCCTGGCGCAGGCAGGACAGCACGTCACCGGGCATGTGCCGGAGGAACGCGTACTCGCCGACCAGCGGCTTCAGCGGCGGGATCGGCAGCCCCATCTCGGCGGCCACGAGATCGGCCAGCGGCTTGAGCCGGCCCAGCCGGATGCCGGTGTCCACGCCGTAGAGCAACTCGAGGCTGGTGACCACCTCCTCCAGCGGCGCGAACCCGGCGCGGTAGGAGACCCCGGCGACCGAGACGTCCGGGGACGCCCCGGCAGTGGCGGCGGCGATCGCCCCGGCCGTGGCCAGCCCGAAGTCGTCGTGCACGTGCATCGTCACCGGGACGTCACGCACCAGCGCAGCGCGGTAGCGGGTGATGAACACCTTCATGGCCTCCGGCGCGAGGCTGCTGGTGGAGTCCATCAGGTCGATCCGCCGCGCGCCGAGCGCGATCGCGACGTTGGACACCTCCACGAGGCTGTCCCAGTCGCGCCTGCCCACGTGCGCGAGCGTGATCGTGACGTCCATCCCCAGCTCGCGGGCCAGCTCGAAGAAGCCGGCGAGCTCCTCCAACTGGTGCTTCTGGGCCTCCTTCGACGGCGCCTGCACGATGCCCGGCGCCAGCACGCGAACGCCGAGACCGGCCAGCAGCCGGGCCGTCTCGCGGGCCGTCACCGGCTGCCGGTTCACCCCGTCCGACAGCAGCGTGTCCGCGTAGACGTTGAGCCGGAACCCGAAGTCGCGGCCCGCGATAGCCCGGCAGAGTTCGAGTTCGCGGGGGATCGGGGCCCTGCCGCCGCCCCAGTTGATGTTGAGGCTCTCCTCCTTGACGCCGGCGTCGGCGAGCGCTTCGGCGATGCGCAGGAAACCGTCGATCGTGGTGGTCGCCCCTGCGGTGAACAACGTCTTGCGCAACGTGCTGTCGATCAGCTCGAACGGATCGGGCCAGCGGAAACCGCCCTGCACCTCGGGGTCGAAGTTCACCGGGCTCACCCAGTGGCTGCCCTCGCGGCGGTGCGTCTGGTCGGGATTGGGCATGCGATCCTCCCGGGGTCTGTCATCGGGGCAGCGCGTCGAGCGCCGCAGTGAGGCGAACGCCGAGGTCGGAGACCGGCGCGCGGTCCGCCGCGGCGCTGGCCGCCAGCGCCGCGAGCTCGACACAGGTCGCGTCGGGCTGCGCGGCGAGCCAGGCCTGGTCGAAGTACGGCAACTCCAGCTCGGCGCGGTGGAAGTCCAGGACCAGCCGGGCGTCCTCCGGCAGCAGGCGCGGCCAGTCGAGGATTCCCAGCCCCAGCGGGCACATCCGGCGCGCCAGGCCGCGCGAGGTCCGGCACAGCCAGGCGTCGTCGAGGTGGATCGCGCGGACGTGCGGCGCGACGCGGCGGGCGGCGGCCACCGGATCTTCCAGCCGGACCAGCACGTTCACCGGGTCGAAGGCGACGCCCAGCACGTCCGGGCCGACGCTCTCCACGAGCCGGACGATCTCGAAGGTGGTGATCTCCTCGTGCGTCTTGATCAGCAGCCTGCTGCCCGCGTCGCGCAACGCGGGCGCCAGCCGCGCCAGCAGATCACCGGTGGCGCGCAGCTGCTCCGGCCACGGGATCGCGGGGTCGAAGCGGTCCGCCTCGATGCCCACGATCCCGGTCAGCTCGTGCACGCCGAGCGCGGCGGCCGACGCCAGCGTCCGGCCGAATCCGCGCAGCAGATCGCCCGACCCCGCCGCGAGCAGCTCGGCGGCCCGGTCCAGGCGGTAGGCGTTGATCATGCCCACCCCGAGCGACACCGTGACCTGCCGATCGGCGGCGAACGCCGCGAACTCCGCCAGCTCCCGCGTCTCGTGCCGCGCGGAAATGGCCGTCACCGAAGGGAAGTGGACACCGCCGAAGCCCAGCTCGCGGGCCTTCCCGACCGCCTCGGCCGGACCGGACGGCGCGCCCGGGAGGTCGCGCGCGCAGATCTCCACGCGCCGCCGCGCGGCGATCATCACGCCGTCACCGGCAGGTCCGCGGCCGCGCACACCGACCGCAGGTGCTCGGCGCTGCGCCGGATGTAGGCCACGGTTTCGGCGTAGCCGTAGGGCTGTTCGGCGTAGTCCTGCCTGGTGGGCAGCTCGCCGCTGCGGATCCGCTGCTCGTAGCCGTGCACCATCTCCAGGTACGCGGCCATCTCCTCGACCGTCAGGTCCGGGTGCCCGGCGAGGAACTCCGGGGAGTAGATCTCGATGAGAATGGGCTTGCGCGGCCGCGGCCGGTCGTCCAGCGACTCGTCGTTCTCGATCGTCAGGTGCAGAGCCGGGTTGGCCGCCGCGAGGATCGGCAGCAACGCCGCGAAGTCCACCACGCCGGAGCCGCACGGGCGCATCTGGTAGGCGAGCTCACCGGACTCGTGCGCGATCAGGGCGTCCTTGATGTGCGTCTGGCGGACGTACGGCGCGACCCGCCGCGCCGCCCACACCGGGTGTTCCACGCGTTGCAGGACGTTCGCCGTGTCGAACACGATTCCCGCGACGTCGGCGCCGACCGATTCCACCAGGCGCACCAGCTCGAAGGTGGTGATCTCCTCGTGCGTCTCCAGGTTCAGGTGGATGCCGAGATCCCGCGCGATCGGCGCGAGCCGGTGCAGGAGCCGGTCGGTGGCGGCGAGCTGCTCGTCCCAGGTCACGTCCGTGCGGAAGCGGTCGTAGGCCCACCGGCCGCGGAACGCGGGCTTGTAGTTGGCCGTGGCCACCCACAGCTCCCGGCAGTCGATCGCCGCGCAGGCCTCCATCATGCGCCGGAACCCCAGCAGCACGTCGCCGTCGCCGACCGCGCGCAGCTCCGGGGCTTCGGCGAGCGCGTAGGGGTTGACCTTGCCGAGCCCGGTCTCCAGGTACATGCCGAGTTCGTCGGCGCGCTGCCGGATCGCCCCGAGCTCGCCGGGGTCGAGGGCCGGGCTCATGTCCAGCACCGTCCGGAAGAACAGCCCCGCCATGCCGAGCTCGTGGCCGTGGTCGAGGCTGGCGACCGGCCCGCGCTTGGCGCTCTCGGGGATCTTCCGCCCGTCTACTCCGATTCGCATCCGGCGTCCTCTCATCGTGCGATCGTGGGATCGGGAATGGGCACCGCGTCCAGCAGCGCGCGGGTGTACTCGTGGCGCGGCACGCCGAAAACCTGCTCGCGCGGCCCGGATTCGACGATCTCGCCGCGCGAGATGACCGCGATCCGGGTGCAGAGGTGGCCGACCACGGCGAGGTCGTGCGCGATGAACAGCACCGCCAGCCCCAGCTCGGCCTGCATGTCCGCGAGCAGGTTGATCACCTGCGCCTGCACCGAAACGTCCAGTGCGGACACCGGTTCGTCGCAGACCAGCAGGCGCGGTCGCACTGCCAGCGCTCGCGCGATGGCGATGCGCTGCCGCTGCCCGCCGGAGAACGAGCCGGGGCGGCGGCCCATGTCCGAGGGGTCCAGCCCGACCATCGACAGCAGCTCGGCCACGCGGTCCCGGCGGCCGGCCCGGGACCGCTCCAGCCCGTGCACGAGCATGCCCTCGGAAACGAGCTGCTCGACGGTCATCCGCGGGTTGAGGCTGGCGTGCGGATCCTGGAACACCATCTGCACTTCCCGGCGGAACCGCTTGCGCTGCGCCCGGTCCGCGCGGATCACGTCGATGCCGTCGTAGCGGACCTCGCCGCTGTCCGGGCGTTCCAGCCGCAGCACGCACTTCAGCAGCGTGGACTTCCCGGACCCGGATTCGCCGACCAGGCCGACGGTTTCGCCCTCGCCCACGGCGAGGTCGACGGCGTGCAAGGCGCGCGTGCCGCGGAAGTCCTTGGTCACCGCGCGTACGTCGAGCAAGGTCATGGGCGGGCCTCCGCATCATCGCCGAGCAGGTGGCAGGCGGCGACGCCGTGCTCCAGCGCACGCGGCCGCGGGATCTCGGTGCTGCACCGGTCCACGCGCACCTCGCAACGGGGGTGGAACGCGCAGCCGGCGGGGCGGGCGGACGGCGTCGGCGGAACACCCGGGATCGACGCCAACCGCTGCGTCTCCCGGTCGATGCGCGGCACCGCGCGCAGCAACCCCGAGGTGTAGGGGTGGGCAGGTTGCGCGTAGAGCGGCCGCACCGGTCGTTCCTCGGCCTTGCGTCCCGCGTACATCACGACGACCCGTTCGGCGAAACCCGCGACCAGCCCCAGGTCGTGGGTGATGAGCAGGACCGCCAGCCCACGGCGGCGGCACACGTCGTCCAGCAGCGCCAGCACCTGCTGTTGCACCCGCACGTCCAGCGCCGTGGTCGGCTCGTCGGCGATCAGCAGCTCGGGCTCGCCGATCAGGGCCATCGCGAGCACCACGCGCTGGCGCATCCCACCGGAGAACTCGTGCGGGTAGGCCCGCAGCCGCTGCGCGGCCCGGTCGACGCCGAGCTCGTCCAGCAGATCCCGGGCCCGGTTCAGCGCGGTCCGCCGCGGAACTCCCTTCAGCAGCAACGGTTCGGCGATCTGCCTGCCGATCGTCTGCAGCGGGTTCAGCGCGCCCATCGGATCCTGGAACACCATGCCGACCCGGCCGCCCCGCACCCGGGTCAACTCGGCCTCGCCGCTGCCCAGCAGTTCGCTGCCGCCCAAGCGGATCGAGCCGGACAGCGCGACGTCGGGATCCAGCTGGAGCACCGACCGGGCCATCACGGACTTGCCGGACCCGGACTCGCCGACCAGCGCGACCCGGTCACCGGCGGCGAGGGCGAGATCGAAGGAATCCACCAGCGTCACCGGCCCCGCAGGCCCGTCGACCCGGACCGTCAAACCGCGGATGTCCAGCAGCGGGGTCGCGACCATCGCGGACCTCATTTCTTCCTCAACGCGGGATTGCGGCGGACTTGCAGCAGATCGCCGAGCAGCCCGAAGGACGCGGCGGTGACGGCGATGGCCAGGCCCGGGGCCAGGGCCACCCACCAGGCGGTGGCGATGTAGCCCTTCGCGCCCGAGATCATGGCGCCCCACTCGGCGCTGGGCGGCTGGGCGCCGACGCCGATGAACGACAGCCCCGCCAGCAGCAGCACCGTGAACCCGATGTCGCCCGCCCACTTGACCAGCAGCGCGTCCAGCGAGTTCGGCAGGACGTGACGCAGCATCAGCCGGGTCCGGGACACCCCGAGCACGCGGGCCCCGGCGACGAACGGCATCGCCATGGTCTCGTGCATCACCCCGCGCAACAGCCGCGCGGTCATCGGCCAGCCGGCCAGGATCATCGCGATGATCGCGCTCTTGAGGCTCGGCCCCATCGCGGCGGCGAAGCCGAGGGCCACGACCATCCCGGGCAGCGCCAGCGCGATGTCGGTGACCCGCATCAGCACCTCGTCCAGCCACCGGCCGCCGACGGTGGCCAGCACCGCGACCAGGCAACCGATGGCCGAATAGCTGACCACCACCAGCATCGCGGCCAGCAGCGTTTCGCGCGCCCCGGCCACCAGCCGCCAGAGCACGTCCCGGCCCTGGTCGTCGGTGCCGAACCAGTGCGCCGCACTGGGCGGTTGCAGGGCTTCCAGCACGTTGGAGCGGAACACCGACTCGGGCGCCAGCAACGGACCCAGCAGCGCGGTGGCCACGACCAGGCACACCAGCGCGATCACGATCGCATCGAGCGTGCTCCGCCTGGTCGACCGCGTCGACCTGATGAGTTGCGGCACGGTCCTCACCCGCCCATCCGGATCGAGCGCAGCCGCGGATCCCGCACGAGCTGCACCACATCGGTCACGAGGTTGGCGAGCACGACCAGCACACCGATCGCCGTCACCGTGCCCAGCACCGCGAAGATGTCCCGCTGCTCCACCGCGTTCTGCAGGTAGGCGCCGACACCGGACAGCCCGAAGATCGACTCGACCAGCACCGCGGAGCCGACCAGGATGCCGACCTCGATGCCGGTGAGCGTCAGCACCGGACCCATCGCGTTCGGCACCGCGTGCCCGCGCACCAACCGCCGCATCGGCACCCCCTTGGCCCTGGCGACGGTGATGTGCTCGCGGGCGAGCACGGTCAGCAATTCCGCGCGCAGCAACCGGAACAGCTGCGCAGCGACCGGGACGGCCAGCACCGAGGCGGGCAGCACGAAGTGCTGCAGCGCGTCGTAGAACGCGTAGAGGTCACCGGCCAGCAACGCGTCGAGCATCGCCATGCCCGTGCGTGTCGGGACCTCGACGCCCGCGGAGAACCGGCCGGAGATCGGCAGCATCTCCAGCTTGGTACCGAGCAGCCACTGCAGCAGCAGCCCCAGCCAGAAGGTCGGCAGCCCGGCGGTGATGACGACCAGGATCCGGCTGACCGCGTCGGTGGCCGCGCCGTGCCGCAGCGCCGCGAACGTCGCGGCGGGCAACGCCACCGACAGCGCCAGCAGCAGCGCGAGCACCACCAACTCGGCAGTCGCGGGCAGCACCGCGAGCACGTCGTCGAGCACCGGGTGCCGGGTCGCCGTGGAGGTGCCGAGATCACCGTGCACGAGCCGGCCCAGGTAGCGGAAGTACTGCACGATCGCCGAGGCGTCGAGACCGAGCTGCGCGCGGGTCCGCTCGACCTGCGCCGGGGTGGCACCGTCGCCGGCGGCCACCTGCGCCTCGTCGCCCGGGATCAGCTTGATCATCGCGAACACCAGCGTGACCAGCCCGAGCACCGTCAGCAGCGCGGTACCCAGCCGGCGCGCCAGGAACCAGATCGCCTGTCGTGATCCGCTCATCGGGCGCCTCCCGCGGACAGCCGCAGGTCCGGCACCGACACCCCGGACCCGACCGTGGCCGGGCGCACCCCCGACACCCGGTTGGCGAAGCCGATCGACTTCTCCAGCGTGTACATGGGCAGGGTGATCGCCTGGCGGTCGATCAGCTCTTGGGCCCGCAGGTAGCTCGGGCAGGCCTGCTCCGCGGTGGGACTGGCCAGGGCCTGCTGCAGCAGCGCGTCCAGCTCGGGATCGGCGTAGCCGGAGCGGTTCGTGCCCACCGACTCGGAGTGGTAGCCCCGCACCAGCAGCGCGCCCGGATCGGGGAACTGGGCGAACTCCTCCAGCAGCATCATCTGCGGGATCTTCGACCGGTCCGACAACCGGCTCAGGTAGTCGGCGAAGGCGATCGGTTCGAGATTGAGCGTCACCCCGATCTCGGCCAGGTTCGACTGCAGCAGCGTCGCCTCCTGCTTCCACACCGTCGACGACGGCTGGAAGCTCATGGTCAGCGTCAGCTCGCCGATGCCCGCCCGGTCCAGGATCCGCCGCGCCTCCGCGAGGTCGCGATGCGCCGGCGGCAGGTCCGGGCGGCACGACATCGTGTTGGGCAGCGGCCCCGCGGCGACGGATCCCGCACCGCCGCGGAAGGCCCGCAGCGCGCCCTGGTAGTCGTAAGCCAGCTGAATCGCCTTGCGCACCGCGGGATTCGTGGTCGGCCCGTCGACCATGTTGAACACCACCACCGATTCCAGGTTGGTCGGGGAGGTGCGGACGGTGATCCCGTCGATGCCGGTGAGGGTGGCCGCGTCGGTCGCGGTCAGGGTGGTGGCCACGTCAAGATTGCCCGCGCGCAATTCGTCGCGTTGCGTGGCGCTCTCGGTGATCAGCCGGAACGAGAGCTCGCCGGGCCGGGCCGGGTCGAACTCCCAGTAGCCGGGGTGGCGATGGATGCCGAAGGTGTCGCCCTGCCGAGCCTCGGTGAGCCGGTACGGGCCGCTGCCCGCGTCGTTGGCGGACAGCCAGCTCTGCGCGTCGTCGGTTCCCTCGTTGCGCCGCACCAGGGCGGAGTTGAGGATGTAGATCTTGCTGAGCCCGCCGAGGATCAGCGAATTCGGCTTGGTCAGCCGGATCGTCAGGTGCCCGGCGTCGCGGACCTCGGTGCCCGCGTACCCGGTCAGGTAGGTCGCCGCGCCCCGGGCCAGCCGCGCCGTCCGGTCCAATGTGTACGCGACGTCGGCCGCGGTCAGCGGGGTGCCATCGTGGAACGTGACGCCCTCGCGCAGCGTGATGTCGACGGAGGTGGCGTCGGGGGACAGCGCGAAACCCGACGCGAGCCGGCCCACCAGGCGCTGGTCGGCGTCGTAGGTGACCAGCGTGTCGTAGAGGCCCTGCAGCACCACGTTGGCCTGCTGGTACTCGACGTTGATCGGATCCAGCGAATTGATCTTGTTGTTGTAGGCGACGACGATGTTCCGCCCGTTCCCCGCCGTGGCGCCCGCCCGGCCACCGGCCTTGCACGCCCCGGCCGTGGTGGCGGCCAACGCGAGGGTCACCACCACCGCGGCGAGGCGTCGCGGCCTCGATCTCGCTCCGCTACCGGCCACCTGGGCTCCTTTCGCGAAGGCTCCGTATGTACGCTCTACGTACATACGCTCGCATCGCGTACAAGCTAATCCGTGCGTAGTTGCCGATGCAATGGGGCGACGAGGTGGTTACCGACCCGAAACGCGCCGAAACCCGCGCGCTCCGCCTCCGACCAGCACCGGGACATCGAATCGCGGCACCGCCGCCGCCCACCGATACTGGCCGGGCAATGCCGCTGGTCTCCGCCGGCGAGGCACCGGCGGCGAGCTCACCGCACTCCGAGGCCGACGCACGGCGGCCGGTGAGGAGCCACCGATGACCACGACACCCGCGGTCTCCGTGACCCTGCACGTCAACGGTGAAGCACATCCACTGCCCGAACTGGACAGCCGCACGACCCTGCTCGATGCGCTGCGCGAGCACCTGAAACTGACCGGCTCGAAAAAGGGCTGCGGACTGGGCATGTGCGGGGCGTGCACGGTGCTGGCCGACGGGCGGCGGATCAAGTCGTGCCTGGCACTGGCCGCGCTGTACGACGGCAAGGAGATCACGACCATCGAAGGGCTCGGCCAGGGCAGCGAGACGGGCCTGCACCCGCTGCAGCAGGCGTTCGTCGACCACGACGGATTCCAATGCGGATATTGCACGCCCGGCCAGATCATGTCCGCCGCAGGGCTGCTGCGGGAAGGGCATGCGAGCTCCGCCGACGAGATCCGCGAATTCATGAGCGGCAACCTGTGCCGCTGCGGCGCGTACGCCAACATCGTCGCCGCCATCGCCGAGGTCGCGGCGACGACCGGACCGGACGAGAAGTAGCCGGGGTGCACGATGTTTCCCTTCACCCTCGAACGCCCGGGCGACGCCGACTCGGCCGCACGCCTCGGCTCCGCCCCATCCGCCGAATACATCGCCGGCGGCACCGACATGATGCAACTGCTGACCGACGAGATCCGGCAACCGGAACACCTGGTCGCGCTCGACGGCGTGCTCGACGACCGCATCGACCCCGCACCCGACGGATCGCTGCACCTGGGCGCCGCCGCCAAGATGAGCGACATCGCGGCGAACCCCGACGTGTCCCGCGCCTTCCCGGCGATCGCCGAAGCCCTGCTGCTGTCGGCGTCGGGACAGGTGCGCAACATGGCCACCATCGGCGGCAACCTCCTGCAGCGAACCCGCTGCCCGTACTTCCGGGACCCCGGAGTTTCCGCCTGCAACAAGCGGAATCCCGGCTCCGGGTGCGCCGCGATGGACGGCGCCAACCGGACGCACGCGGTGCTGGGCGGCTCGGCCCACTGCATCGCCACGCACGCCTCCGACGTCGCGGTGGCACTCGTGGCACTGGACGCCGAAGTCCACGTGCTGGGCTCCAACGGCAGCCGCGTCGTGCCCCTCGACGAGCTGCACCGGCTGCCCGGCGAAACCCCACACCTCGAAACGGTCCTGGAACCCGGAGAACTGATCACCGCGGTCGTGGTGCCGCCGTCCCCGGCCACCCGGCACTCCCACTACCTCAAGGTGCGGGACCGGGTGTCCTTCGAGTTCGCGCTGACCTCCGCGGCCGTGGCCCTGGACGTCGACGACGGCACGATCCACGAAGCACGGGTGGCCGTGGGCGGAGTCGGCACCAAACCGTGGCGCCTGCGCACCGTCGAGAACGCGCTCACCGACCGCATCGATGACGTCGACTCCTACCGGGCCGCAGCCGAGCACGCCACCGAAGACGCCGTCACCAGGCCGGGAAATCGGTTCAAGCTCGAACTCATGAAGCGCACCATCGTCCGCGCCCTGCGCGAAGCGGGAGGCCGGTCATGACGACGACAGCCGCACCCACCTCCTACATCGGACAGGCGGTCAGCAGGGTCGACGGCCGGGCGAAGGTCACCGGAGAGGCCACCTACGCCGCCGAATTCGACCCCGGGCCGCGCACGGCGCACGGCGTCATCGTCGGCTCGGCCATCGCGAAGGGACGCATCACCGAGATCGACACCGCCACGGCCGGGTCCGCGCCCGGCGTCATCGCCGTGCTGACCCACCTCAACGCCCCCGAACTCCCTTACCAACAGCACAAATCCCTCGTCGACGCGCAGGACGGCGAACGGATCCACGTGCTGCAGGACGACCGCGTCGTCCACCTCGGCCAAGCCATCGCCCTCGTCGTCGCGGACACCTTCGAACACGCCACGCACGCGGCGTCACTCGTGCACGCCTCGTACACCGAGGAACCGGCCGCGACATCGTTCGAGGACGCCGCCGCCCATGCCGCACCACCGGGACCGGGCAACACGAAGTTCGGCCAGCCCGGCGACACACGACGCGGCGACCCGGACGACGCACTGCAGACCGCCCCGGTGACGATCGACGCCGAGTACGTGGTCGCACGCGAGGACCACAACCCCATCGAACTGCACGCCACGACGGCCGCCTGGGACGCCGGAACGCTCACCGTGTGGGACAAGACCCAGTGGGTCAGCAACACGCGCGCCGAACTCGCCGCGACCTTCGGGATCCCGCCCGAGAACGTCCGCGTGATATCGCCGTTCGTCGGCGGCGCCTTCGGCTCCGCGCTGCGCGTCTGGCCGCACACCACGCTCGCGGCGATGGCGGCACTCCACACCGACCGCCCCGTGAAGGTGGTCCTGACGCGACGGCAGACGTTCCCACTCACCGGATACCGGCCGCACACCGAGCAGCGCGTCGTGCTCGGCGCCGACCGCGGCGGCCACCTCCTCGCCATCCGCCACGAAGGCACGGCGGAAACCTCGACGTACGAGCAATACGCCGAGAACCTCCTGGGCCCCACCAGGTTCCTCTACGGCTGCCCGAACGTCGCCACCCGCTACCGGCTCGCCGAGCTCAACGTCAACACTCCCTGCGCGATGCGAGCCCCGGGCGAGATCAGCGGGATCTTCGCCCTGGAGTCCGCAATGGACGAACTCGCCGAAGCCCTCGGCATCGACCCGGTCGAGCTCCGGCTGCGCAACGACGCCGACCGCGACCTCGACCGGGACCTGCCCTTCTCCAGCCGATCCCTGCGGGAATGCCTCACCGTCGCCGGGCAGCGCTTCGGCTGGGACGACCGCGACCCCCGGATCGGATCGATGCGCGACGAGCGGGGACGCCTGATCGGCTTCGGATGTTCCTCGGCGACCTACCCGGTCTACAACTTCCCGGCCAGCGCCCGCGCGATCGTGCATCCCGACGGGATCGCCGTCGTGTCCTCCGCGACCAGCGACATGGGGCCGGGCACCTACACGTCGATGACGCAGGTCGCGGCCGAAACGCTGGGATTGCCCATCGAACAGGTGCGCTTCGAGCTGGGCGACGCCAACCTGCCCGAAGCCCCACCGCACGGCGGGTCGGCGACCATGGGCGGCGTCGGGTCCGCCGTGCACGCCGCCTGCGCCGCGGCGCGCGGCCAAGCCCTCGAACAGGCAGGGGAGACCAGCAGTCACGCCGATCTCACCGAGGTCATGAGCAGACTGGGGCACTCTGTCGAAGCCGGCGGCGACTACCGGCCCAGCGCGGACACCGCCCGGTACTCGATGCACGAGTACGGCGCCGTGTTCGCCGAGGTGGCCGTCGACCCGGATCTCGGCCTGGTCCGGGTGCCGCGGGTCGTCGCCGCGTTCGGCGGAGGCCGGATCGTCAACCCGAAGACCGCGCACAGCCAGGCCATCGGCGGCATGGTGCTGGGCATCGGGATGGCGCTGCTGGAGCACACCGCCGTCGACCCCCGCGACGGTCACGTCATCAACGCGACCCTCGCCGACTACCTCGTGCCCGTCAACGCCGACATCGGGGAGCTGGACCCGGTGTTCGTCGACGAGGACGATCCGCACGTCAACCCACTCGGCGTGAAGGGAATCGCCGAGATCGCCGCGATCGGCGTCGCTCCGGCGATCACCAACGCCATCCACCACGCCACCGGCCTGCGGATGCGCACCCTGCCCATCACGCCGGAGATGCTGCTGCGTCCCTGACCTGCGACGGGCCGACCGCGGCTCACATGAACCGTCCGCCGGTCACTTCCAGCACGGGGTCATGTCGCATCGCGACCACCACGATCGCAACGGATTGCAAGCCGCCTGCGACTGCTCGGGCTGCCTAGGAACGTCTCAAACGGACATCTCGCCCGAACGAAGAGCGCTCAGCTTTCGAACGCTTCGGAGGCGTCATCGACGAGCGTGTCGCCCACATCGCGACGAGGAGAGGGCACCGACGGTGCACCGTGCCCGATCCGCAGCAGGGCACGCGGGACCACGTTCCCACCGAGCATCCGCTGGAGCTCTTCACGCGTCTCCGGCACCTCGACGACCTCGGAGATCATCGAGGCGACCAGGCCCTGCGCGGTCGTGGTCAGCCACAACCGCTGCAAAGCCTGCCCGGCCTGCAGGTCCGCCTCCCGGCCGCTGTGCCGGGTGCACAACACGACCAGCAAAGGATGGGACTCGAACTCCGTTCCCGGCGACCGCTCGGTGCGCCCCGCGGTGAAATCGCGGTGCACCCACTGGTCCTTCGGCTCCGGTTTGGGGCCCGCGGCCGACACCGGCACGCCCTCGGTGGTGTCATCGGTGCGGCCCGTCCAAGCCGCCATCTCGGTCCGGAAGCGAGCATCGGCCATCTGTGCTCGATGCGCGCGGTGCACCAGGCCCTCAAGCGCACCGTGCTCGCCTGGCTGGACGACATGCAGCCACGCTTGCTCCTCATGGGCAGCACGCATCAGCAAATGCCGGTCCGATGCGGACACCGGAGTGGTCCGGAACGGCTGCCGATGGCTGTGCCGCTCGGTGATCGCCTCGTAGCACCGGAGGTTGGCCGGGCGCTGATCCGCTTGACCACCGCTGCGCACCTCTGCCAACGTGGTGGCGGCCGCCAGGCGCGGAAGCAGGGTCACCACCGGCCGGATGCCCGCCTGTTCCAGCGCGAGCCGCAGGTTGAGCAGCGCCGCCCCGCACGCCAACCGCAATTCCCGGTCCTCCGGGTCGGCGACCGGTAGGTGCCGCTTCGGATCCGCGTGCAGTTCGATCAGGTGGGGCAGGACCCGAAAGCGCCACGGCTGGCTGTTGTGCAGCGACGGAGCCATCCCGGCCAGCCGGACGATCTGTTCCGTCTGGGCGGATGTCAGCCCGAAGGCAGCGGGGAACGTTCGCATGCACGACTCCTCACCCTCGATGCTGTCACTGTGACCGCTCGGAGTCCGCCGGGCGAGGGTCCAAGTGCCTTCGAACAGCATCGGATCGCCCGTGGCACCCGACGCTTCCGACCTGCACCGACTGGGCACGAAGTCCCCCAGGAACTGCCCGACTTGTGCGGTTCTGGCGCGGCCTTACGGTCGGTCGGAGGGAAGGAGACGAGCATGCGCAAGGCCAACATCGTGGGCGTCGACGGGTCCGAGTCGGCGCTGAACGCCGTGCGGTGGGCCGCGGCCGACGCCGCGCTGCACCACGTGCCGCTGCGGTTGATCTCGGTCGGAGCGGAGTCACTACCGGACAAAGCGCGTGTGGCCGAGGAGTCCGCACGACGCCGTTGGCTGGCCGCGGCCGCTGAGCAGGTCGACGAGGTCGCACCAGGAGTCGAAACGACGTCGGAACTGCGCCGAGGCGCCCCGCACGCCGTTCTCGTCGAGGAATCCGCACAGGGCCGCCGGGTGATCGTGGGAATCCGGGGCCTCGGCGAAGGCAGGGGCATGATGGTCGGGTCCACGGCCGAGACGGTCGCCATGCACGCCGAGTGCCCGGTGGTCGTAGTGCGTGCTCGCGACGTCGAACCGGCAGATCCGTGGCCGATTCTCGTCGGCGTAGACGGGTCCCGCGTCGGCGAGGCGGCCGTCGCAGCGGCCTTCGAGGAGGCTTCGGTGCGCCACGCGCCGCTGGTGGCCGTGCACGTCTGGATGGACGTCGAAGTCGAGCCCTGGCTCGCCCGCGACGACGACCAGGAATGGGAATCGACGAGGCCGAGCGAGCGGTGCTCGCCGAGCGCCTGGCCGGGTGGCGGGAGAAGTACCCGGACGTCGAGGTGCGTCGCGTGGTGGAACGGGACCGGCCGGTCCGCTATCTGGTCGGACACGGCAGGGAAGCCCAGCTGATCGTCGTGGGCAGCAGGGGGAGAGGCGGCATGACCGGCATGTTGCTGGGCTCGACCAGCCGAGCCCTGCTGCACATGGCCCCATGCCCGGTCCTGATCGCCCGCTCCGCGACGTGACCTCTGTGGACGATCGAGGGGCGCGATGCGGCGGGGAAGGGCAGCCTGCGCACCGACCCGCGCTCTGTTGTACGGGGAGGGGACTGGGGCCGACCTCGTAGGGCGAGGGGATAGGCCTTTCCAGCAGATGCAGGGGAAGCGAGCTTCCAGGAGCGAGGCCAGCGGCTTCCAGGGGCGAATGTGCGTGGAGTACCAACAAGTCCGGGCCTGGCAAACCTGCCCAGAACACCCCCTGTGGCCGGGAGTCCGAGCTATCACCGCAGCCATTCGCGACCACGAAGCCTCCTTCCTGCCGCCGGCGACCTCGCCGCGCACCTTCGTCAGATGGCCGCCGCCCTCCCGTCAACTGCATTGACCCTCCTATGCCAGAAGGGGCAGTTGATTTCGTCACGGTGACGGAGATGCTGAGGGGTGTGGTGCGGCTTGCCCGCGGAAAACTCAGGGTCTTGGGCACCGCGGATCCGTTCGGAAGGGTTGTACCCATATCAGCGGCCGGACTCCTGCCCGTCGACACCAGGATGCTTGTATAAGCGAATGGGATTGGCGAAGAAGTGGGCGGCAGAGATCTCTGCTCGTGGCTTCGGTGACACTGGCGGCCGAGCGGTGTGCATGGACTGCATCCTCGATGACGTTCTGCAGGCCGAGGCCCGACAGCATCTCGCGGAGTGGGCGTGCACGTTCTGTGGTGTCGTCGCAGACGAGGGTGTCGACGCACCGATCGCCGCGTCCTTCGACGACTTCATGGGAATCGTCATGGACGCCTTGCAGTTCGTGTACACCTCGCCAGAACACGTTCTTGCATGGGACAGCGAGGACCGTGAGTGGGTCGGCGGCGAGGTGGTCAGCGCGACCGAGGCGATCTACGAATTTTGCGCTTATGACGTCACTGACGCCGTCCTGGAGGCCATCGCTGAGGTCGTCCCCGAGCAGGACTGGACGGCCGATGACATCGCTCAGCTGCGGCCGGACGAGGCACTGCGCTTCAGCTGGGAAGCATTCCGGGGCAAGGTGATGTACCGCTCGAGGTTCGTGTTCCTGTCCACCCCGGAAGAGCACTCCGACCGTCCGGATGAGTTCACCACTGAGGAGTTCCTGCAGAAGGTCGACGCGGTTCTTCGGGACAACGGGACCCTGCTTCCGGTCCCTGCCGGTCGCAGGTTCTGGCGCGGACGCCTCACCGACGACCCCACCAACGTCCACATGTGGAACGACGCTGCCCACCTCGGGGCGCCGCCACGAGAGTCCGCGTCGAACAGCCGGATGAGCCCGGCCGGTATCACCATGTTCTACGGAAGTAACGACATCGACACCGCCGTCGCAGAGATCAGTGCGCACAGCAAGCAGCGGCACGCCGTCCTCGGACAGTTCGAGACCGTTTGCGCTCTCACTCTGCTCGACCTCACCGAATTGCCCCCAGTGCCGAGCCTCTACTCTGCTGCGGGGCGTACTCCGCAGCGCTATGACCTGATGTTCCTCCATCGATTCGCCTCGGAGCTGGGCAAGCCAATCACGCTCGATGACCGCGAGCACATCGAGTACGTCCCTACTCAGGTCCTCACCGAGTACCTGCGCTACGTCTCCACCAACGCCGTCGACGGCATCCTCTACCGCAGCGCGCAGAATAATGGCGTCTGCTGCGTCCTGTTTTGCGACAGCCGCCGGTGCATCAACCCAGGTCAACCACGCGATCTCCACACCGAGCCGTGGTTGCAGCTGTGTCCCCATTCGGTGCACTGCATCCAGATCGAGCCCACCTCCGCTGCCTCCTAGCCGGGAGTGCACTCATCAACGGCGCGCAGCCGCATTGCTCCGGTCGGTCCGCTGGCAAGTAAGACGGGAAGACCGCATGCCGGCTCGCGGCCATAAGGAACGTCCTGTTCGTCATGGCCTGCTTACGAACGCTTGCTCACCACCGTCATCTGGCTGCATACCCACCCCACCTCGGGAATGCTGCTGCGGCAGCTTCCCATCGAAGGCATCGACACCAAGTGGCTGGCCCGACACGCCGGCCTCGTCCTGGCCGCCCTCGGCCTCGGCGACACCCCCACGCCAGACCAGGACGCCGAACCCAGCGGTGAGCTGCCCACCACCGCCAAACGCGCCCTGCACGACCGGCTCGGGCTCCGTGTGGTGCCCGACCTGGTCCAGGTCAGCGTCTGCGACCCCGACCTCCGCGCCCAACTGGCGGGGATGCGCCACCTGGCGGCCACCGTCGCAGACCTCAACCGCTGGCCCCGCCACCCCCACACCGTGGTCATCCTGGAGAACAAAGAGACCGCCTTCGCCGTCACCGAGGACCATCCTGGCATGGTCATCTTGCACGGCCACGGCTTCCACGTTGAGCACTACGCCCGTATCAGCTGGGTGCAGGCAGCGCAGACCGTGCTCTACTGGGGCGACATCGACCTCCCCGGGCTGCAGTTCGTCAGCGACCTCCGCGCGCTGGGCGTGCCTGCCCGAACCATCCTCACCGACATCGCCACCCTGGAGAAATACCGGCACCTGGCCGTCGAGGGCACCGCCGCTCAGCGCATCACCATCCCGCCGCACCTCACTGACCCTGAGCGCGCGCTCTACATGCGACTCGCCCAGCACGCCGCGGACACGAGTACCGGTCTTCTCCTGGAACAGGAACGCATCCCCTGGGACACCGCCTATCCCGCACTGCTCACAGCAGCTGGCATCGCGACGCCGCCCCAGTGATCACCACTACCGGGCCGTGGCACTCGGTGCTGAGTTGCGCCCCGCCCGCATCGTCTTCTCACTCGCGTCCGACGGGGCTTCGCTCCGAGGACCTGGCTCGGTGACGCAAGCCCCGGGTGGGAACGCCTCGGGCTCATCGCTGTGCGAGGCGTTCCCACCCGGTGTGAGCGCATCCTGCCCTTCGCGTCACCGGTAGCGGTGTCGGTCCAGGAAGTCGCGGATCAGCGGGACGACTTCGTCCAGGGCGCTTTCGAGGAGGAAGTGCCCGCCATCGAGGAGGTGGATCTCGGCGTTCGGGCTGTCGTCGGCGAAGGCGCGTGCCCCGTCCGGTCCGAAGATCTCGTCACCGCGTCCCCACACGGCCAGCACTGGGACTCCGCTGTTGCGGAGGTACTCGTGCACCCGTGGGTACAGCGGCGGGTTGGTGGCGTAGTCCCGGAACAGGTGGAGCTGGACGAGATCGTTGCCCGGCCGGGTGAGCATCGCGTGGTCGTGGTGCCAGGTGTCCGGGCTGACCACTGAGAGGTCCGGCACGCCCTGCGTGTACTGCCAGCGGATCGCATCGAGCGTCAGCGCCTGGCGAACGGCGCGTTCGGTCTCCGAGGTCCACGCTTCCTGGAAATCCCAGACGGGACGCCAGAACTCCTCGACGAATCCCGCGTCGTAGGCGTTGCCGTTCTGGCTGATCACGGCGGTGATGGCCGTCGGGTCGGCCAGCGCCAGCCGCCAGCCCACCGGCGCGCCGTAGTCCTGCACGTAGATCGCGTACTTGCGCACCCCGAGCTGGTCGAGCAGGCCTGCGGTCAGCGCTGCCAGCGCGTCGAAGGTGTACTCGAACTCGTCGACGGATGGCGCGTCCGAAAACCCGAATCCCAGGTGGTCCGGCGCGATGACGTGGTACCGGTCGGCCAGTCGTGGGATCAGCTCGCGGAACATGAACGAACTGGTCGGGAAGCCGTGCAATAGCACGACGGCAGGCGCGTCGGCCGGGCCTGCTTCCCGGTAGAAGATCTGGTGCCCGTCCACTGTGGCATAGCGGTGATGAGTCACTTTCTAACCCCTTAACTTGACTAAGACGGTTAGAAACCTAGGCGAGGAGGTGTAACCTGTCAAATTCTTGTCAACGGTTAGATCTGGCCCTGGTCGCTTGCTGCCGTTGCGCCGTCCAGAACCAGTCATCCGCACATCATCGGTTAGAATGGGAGCGCTTCAGACCAGGAGGGGTTGCCGTGTCGTCGAAGTCGGTCTCCGATCCGCGGCCGCTGCGCAACGAGCCGTTGCCGCTGGACCTGGCCAACACGCGGTGGATCAGCCCGGACGGCTCGTGCGATGTTCTGGCAGCACCCGGCGGGTTGGCGGCGTGGCTCCAGGTCAACGACCTCGCCGGTCGCGCCCCCGCGGACGAGGCGACGTTGGAGGCGTTGCTGCTGGCCAGGGAGGCGCTAGATGTGCTCCTGGCGAAGGGGCCGCAGTCGCCGAGGGGGCAGCGAGCGCTGAACGAGGTGCTGGAGCACGGGCGTGTCCGCCGAACTTTGGAAGCCGGGCAGCCGCAGGACGTCGTCGAGGTCGACAGCCCGAGCTGGCTACCGGCCTGGTCGGCAGCGCAAGGTTACTTGCAGCTGCTGGAACAGGCGCCTGACCGGATCCGGCGCTGCGCCCATCCGGAGTGCGTCCTGTACTTCTACGACGTCTCGAAAAACGGAACTCGCCGCTGGTGCTCGATGGCCACTTGCGGCAACAGGTCCAAAGCGGCCCGCCACTACGCCCGCGGCACGACGTCGCCCGATCGGTGAATGTCGTGCTGCTGAACTTCGGCCGGAGCTGGCCAACCTGCTGCCCGGCAGAGCGGTCCTGCCGGTGACCTGCGGTGCACTAGGCGGAGGTTCGCTCGTAAGTCGCAGAAGGCGGCGCTTCGATGCTGGAGTTGTTCGGGCGGGCTCTCCTCAGCTGCCATCGACATCGCCCCTGGCTTGACCCGGCCGAATGCGGCACTGCCCTCGTCCACTGAGGCGATCTTGGCCCCGTCCAGGAGTGCCAGGAGGATTTGGGCGACTTCGATACGTTTCGATCGGGTCGACCGGGCCACGTTCCGTGCGAAGTAATCCAGGACGAACAACCGGTGCTCAGCGAGGATCTCTTTCGCGCGGCTGCTGAGGTCGAGATGTTCGGCGGCTGCGGCGGCAGTATCAACGCACTCACCTCGTAGGGATTGCTGGGCGCAAATTGGAGCTCGCGCCGAGAAAGTGACGGCAGTCATGCGGACAGCATCGGCTCGCGCGGACGGGCCCGGGCGGAGAGCTGGATCACTCGGGTTTCGCGGCGGGTTCGATCGTTCAAAATTCCTGCAAGGTTGCCTGTAAAACCGTGTGATTGTGTCGACAGGTCGTTGCGTGTCAGCCTGGTGAGGCGCCGCCCGGAATGCTCCAGCCGCTGTCGCCGGGAGCCACTGCGATGACGACCGACGCTTCGGTCGTCCCGGGACCAGCCTCGACGCGGGTGACCCCGGCGCGGCGGGACTGGTGCGATAGGCCACCACGGCGGTCACCGGTCGCATCCCGGGCGCTGGACTGGTTTCCGCTCAGCCGCCCGGGGTTCGTTCGGGCCGGATCTCGCGTCGTGAAGGCGCCGATCGCGTGCCGCGTCGATGCGGTCGTCCATCGAGCCCGGACGGGGTTCGTCGTGCTCGGCGTTCGTGGCGCACCGGAAGGATGAGGAGTTTTTCGTGTCGTCCGCACACGCCGATGTCGGAACACCAGGCGGGCCGCCGGGCGGCGATCGCCAACTCCACCGAGCGGTTGTCGGGTTGATGAACGGCGCCAGTTGGCTCATCGGCAGAACGGCTCGTGGGGCCGCTCACAGGCGGCACCGCCTGATTCCATCGGAGTCGCCCGAGCCGACCGGCGCCTTTGAAGACGAAGGAGAATGTTGAGTACGTCGAAGCAGCTCTCGGCAGCCGACCAGCAGAGGATCGGCACGGCAAGCGCCAGGCCACGGATCCTGAGACCGGTGTTCGTCCCCGCGGCGCTGGTTATTCTCGTCGCGCTCGGGGTTGCGACCTGGATCGGGGCGACCTACGGCGACGAGGCCACGACAGCCTTCACCAATCTGCGCGACGGGATCGGCACGACGGTCGGCTGGTGGTACGTCCTGGTCGTCACCGGGTGTCTCGCCTTCGCCTTCTGGGCGGCGTTCTCCAAGGTCGGGCGCGTCCGTCTGGGACGCGACGACGAGCGCCCGGAGTTCTCGCGCGTGTCGTGGTTCGCCATGCTCTTCTCCGCCGGCATGGGCATCGGTCTCGTGTTCAACGGCGTCGCCGAACCGCTCACCCATCTGGTCGCTCCGCCAGAGGTGATCGGCGACGAGGCCGGCAGCCAGGCGGCGGCCAACGCTGCTGTGGGCGAGGCTTTGTTCCACTGGGGCTTGCACGCCTGGGGCATCTACGCCGTCGTCGGGCTCGGCCTTGCGTACATGACCTATCGGTATGGCAGGCCCCTGTCGGTCCGGTGGCTGCTCGAGCCGCTGGTGGGACGCAGGCTCATCGAGTCCTGGGTCGGGCACATCATCGACGCCGTCGCCATCATCGGGACCGTCTTCGGCGTGGCCACCTCGTTGGGCATGGGCGTGCTGCAGATCCAGGCAGGCTTCGCCCACCTGGGCTGGTTCGAGCCGTCGAACACCCTGGTGATCGTCCTCGTCGTCGGGATCACCGCGATCGGAACCCTTTCCGTTGTCTCCGGCGTGGACAAGGGCATCCGCTGGCTGTCGAACACGAACATGGGCATGGCCGGACTGCTCGGCCTCGCTGTCCTGATCATCGGGCCCACGGTCTTCCTCCTGCGGTCGATGGTCCAGAACATCGGTGAGTACGCGCAGGCGATTCCCCAGCTGGCCTTTGTCACCGGTGCCGGTGCCGACGACGGCTGGACGCTGGCCTGGACGCTGTTCAACCAGGCCTGGTTCCTGTCCTGGGCACCGTTCGTCGGCATGTTCATCGCCCGCATCTCCCGCGGCCGGACCATCCGCGAGTTCATCCTGGGCGTGCTCCTGGCGCCGACGGCGGTGTCTGTGGTGTGGCTGACGATCTTCGGCAACACCGGCCTGCTCTACCAGCTCGAGCGCGGCAACCTCGTTGGCCCCGACGGAGTGGTTAACACCGACACCACGCTGTTCCAGCTGTTCACCGAGTTGCCCATCGGATCCGGCATGGTCACCGTCCTGTGCGTGATCGCGATCATCGTCATCATGCTGTTCTTCATCACCTCGGCCGATTCCTGCGCGTTGGTCGTCGACGTCCTCGCCCACGGCGGCCGCAGCGAGACCCCTCGACGCACTCGTGTGTTCTGGGCCGTCCTCGTGGGTGTGTCCGGTGGTGTGCTCCTGCTGGCCGGAGGCGAATCGGCCTTGACCGTGCTCCAGGTCAGTTCCCTGGCCGGGGCCGCTCCCTTGTCGGTCGTCTACGCCCTGGGCATGGTCGCTCTGTGGAAGGTCTTCCGGTACGAGATCGCGGTCATGCCGCGGTACATGAAGATCACCGGACGAACCGTGAGTGATCTGGAGTCCGTTGACGGGGAATGCACAGGCGCGAACCGGGCAGTGCCGGGCCTGCGCGAACTGGTCCGTTCGCACGAGGCCGAATCGAACAGGACCGACCGCCGGTACGGAGCCTCGGTGTCGTTGGCTGGCCTTGCCCCGGGAACCGGCTCGGAGACCCCCTCGGAGACCCCCTCGGTGGAAGCGAAGACGTCTATCGTGGCCTTCCACGAACTCAGCCCGGAAACGGTGGTCGTCGATGCCCAGGACGGCACCATTGTCGTCGACGACGATGCCGCGGTCCAGGACCCGATTGGTGGCGAAGTCTTCGACACACCGGAGTTCAGCGCCTCGGCTGCCGGCGCTGCTCATGAGGCTCATTCGAGCTGACCAGTCGCGGTGACCTTTGTGCGGACCTCGTGGTCCTGGGAATGCTCCTCCTCGACCAGATGGAGGAGAAGTGCCCGATTATCTCCGAGGGTTGGGTCGACACCGGCTTCAAGAACGCTGTCGTCGAGCACGGTGCCCGCCTCGGAATTGACGTCGAAGTCGTCAACAGAAACCCGATACCCGCGGGTTGCATGTCGTGAAAAGCGTTGGGGGCAAGCGGAGTACAGGCTGGACCATGATGCATCGCCATCTCGCCGGCGACTACGAGACCCCCATCGTCGGTTCTGAAGCATGATCCACATCGTCTCGGTCCACAACCTCACCAGGCGCATAACGGACGACACCACTCTCATCCGGAGAGGAACTTACTAGTGCATCAAAGGGCGATGCTCCTACTTCAGACACCCCCGAAGTCTGTTGCAGTCCGCGGGCACCCCCGCCGGCGGGAGGACTGGGCGTCCACCTCAACTGTCGGCTGCGGCCCCAGCTGAGCCCGCGGGGCAGCCTGAAGAATCCAAGCGCGTTCACTTCGTCCATGAACCCGGCGGGGTAGATGTCGTCGTTCGGTCTCGCCCCGGTGCTGCTCCTAGGTTTCTGCCTTGCTGAGGATTAGGAACCGAGAGGCTGAGAACGGCGTGCCGGACGGCGGTTTATGGCGCGTGTTGGTGGTGGAGGGGGTGGCAGGCGCGCGGTGCTCGAGGGTGTGAAGTTCGACGAAGCCGCGAGGTGTGCGGTGGCGTAAGCAAAAGAGTGCTGTGTGTGGGCTGCTGGGCCTGGCGGTATGAGGGCGCCTTCCCGCAGGAATACGGGGCCCTGGTGCTTGTGGACCTCAGATCGCCTGGGGAAATGCTTTATCCCCGGCCGCAGCGAGGTGTTGCAGGGAAGGCGGGATCGGCCGGCCCTTGGCCACCATGACTTGTGCCCAAAGCCGTCCGGCGCGGTAGGAGGAACGGACCAATGGGCCGGCGAGGACACCGGAGAATCCGATCCGTTCCGCCTCGGCCTTGAGGGCCGTGAACTCGTCGGGGCGTACCCATCGGTCGACAGGATGGTGCAGCTTGGATGGGCGCAGGTACTGGGTGAGGGTGAGGATGTCGCAGCCTGCATCATGCAGTTCGCGCATTGTTTCGACCACTTCGTCGGTAGTCTCGCCCATGCCGAGGATCAGATTCGATTTGGTGATCATGCCCGCTTCCCGCGCGGCGAGTAGCACGTCAAGAGAGCGCTGGTAGCGGAATCCCGGGCGAATGCGGGGGAAGATCCTGGGGACCGTTTCCAGGTTGTGAGCGAACACCTCGGGCTTGGCGTCGAAGACCAGCGCCAAGTCGTGCGGGCGGCCACCCAGGTCATCGGCGAGCACTTCGACGCCGGATCCGGGGTTGAGCTGGTGGAGCTGGCGGATCGTCTCGGCGTACAACCATGCTCCGGCGTCCGGCAGGTCGTCGCGGGTGACGCCGGTAATGGTGGCGTAGCGGAGGCCCATGGTGCGGACCGATTCGGCGACGCGGCGCGGCTCATCGCGATCGAGCGGAAGCGGTTTGCCAGAGGTGATCTGGCAGAAGTCGCAGCGCCGGGTGCAGATCGAGCCGCCGATGAGGAAGGTCGCCTCGCGGTCCTCCCAGCATTCGTAGATGTTGGGGCAGCCCGCCTCCTGGCAGACGGTGTGCAGCCCCTCGTTCTCGACGAGGGCGTGGAGTTGGCGGAACTCGGGCCCCATCCGGGCGCGAGTTTTGATCCAGTCCGGCTTGCGCTCGATCGGGGTCTGGGCATTGCGCTGCTCGACGCGGAGCAGCCGGCGTCCGCCGGGCTGTGGCGGAACGGCACGCGCACCGTCGTCGGTGCGCTTCTCGGGCGAGGTGCTCACGGGGTCACCTCCGGCGCGCCTCCGTCGAACGCCACCCGGTTGTGTCCGGTGGAACAGATGAGATGCGTGTCGGGGTGGTGTGCATCGTGCAGGTCTGCAGCGCGCGGGGCCAGCGAGCTGAGCGGCGCAAAGCTTGTGCGGGGCTGACGGAGGTTCACGCGGCCGACATTAGTGACCAGGCATCGAACTAGTCAATTAGGGTGGTGTCATCGCAAACTGGCGATGACACCACGTGTTGGCCGCGCGCCGGTCTTTGCGGATCGCCATCGAGCTGACGGCGCCTCCGGGGTTGCGGTACGAGTCAGTTCGGCGCGCCGGGTGGCGGTCTGTCCTGGAGTGCCAAGGCTTCGCGGCAGTGGGCGCGAAGTGGGCATTTGACACGACCAGACAGGTTTGTCTACCTTAGCTCTCGACGGACCGAACAGACCTGTCTGTTCACTACGGATTGGGAGCGCACAGATCATGAAGCACGACAGCACCGCCGTCCGCTCGTACGATCTCGCGATCATCGGGAGCGGCCCCGCCGGTGGGCATGCGGCTGCGGCTGCCCGCCGCCGCGGCAAGGCGGTCCTGATGATTGAGAAGGGGCCTCTTGGCGGCACCTGCCGCAATGTCGGCTGCGTTCCCTCCAAGCTGCTGCTCGCTGCGGCGGCGACTCGCGCGAACGCCGCCGCTCCGCGGTTCGCGGGGGTCGCCACCTCTGTCGGCGAGGTCGACTTGGCGGCGCTGATCGAGGACAAGGATCGGACCATCGCCGGGCTGGGTCTTAGTCCCGAGGGTCTGGCGAAACAGGGTGTGGACCTGCTGGTCGGCACTGCCGAGTTCGGGGAGTCACTGGACTTTCCGATGCTGGCGGTGACCAGCCCGGACGGCATCCGGACGCGCGTCGTCGCCGAGCAGGTCCTCATCGCCACGGGAGCTCGGCCGATCATCCCCGGCATCCCCGGGCTGGAGGAGGTGGACTACCTCACGTCGTCCACGGCGATGTCCCTGGCCCGCGTGCCAGAGTCTCTGCTGGTGGTCGGTGCCAACGCTGTTGGGCTGGAGCAGGCTCAGATCTTCGTGCGCCTGGGGGCCGCTGTCACGGTTGTTGATATGGCTCCGCGGGTTGCACCGCGCGAGGACCCAGATGTGTCCGCGACCTTGGAAGAGGCGCTCACTGAGCGGGGGATCACGTTCCGTACGGGGGTGACGCCGACCGGCGTCGCGCGCAGCGACTCCGGCATCGTGCTGACTGTTGCGGACGGCGCGACGACCGTGCAGCTCGAGGCGGAACAGATCCTCATCGCCACCGGCCGCCGCCCGGCGACCGACGGGCTGAATCTGACAGCAGTCGGTGTGGCGCCCGGCCCGGCCGGCGAGGTGGTGGTCGATGACTACCAGCGCACCGATCACTCGCGCATCTGGGCCGTCGGAGACGTCACCGGACGTGCCCGGCAGTTCGAGTACGTGGCCGCGGAGCAGGCTGAGCTGGCGGTGGCCAACGCCTTCGACGGACGCAAGCAGACGCTGGACTACCAGTTCCTGCCCCACGTCACCTTCACCTCTCCGGCTGCAGCAGGGGTGGGCATGACGCAGGACCAGGCCGAGGAGGCCGGTCAGGCCTACGAGGTCCGGCAGCTGCCGATGGCGCACGTGCCCCGGGCGCTTCTCAGTCGCGAACCGCACGGGATGGTCAAGCTGCTCTCCGATCCCGACACCCAGCGTCTGCTGGGCGTGCACGTGGTCGGCGCGGAGGCGGGTGAGGTCATCACAGCCGCCACCTACGCACTCGAGGCCGGCTTCACCGTCCAGCAGCTGGCGCAGACCTGGGCGCCGTTCCTGACCGTGACGGAATCCCTGAAGATCGCCGCGAAGCTGCCGCCCGCATCGGAAGCCTGAGAACCCGGGTCTGTTCGCGTTGCAGCCGGTACCCGACTCCATTCA
Organism: Saccharopolyspora sp. NPDC045839; assembly: GCF_056431645.1. NCBI lineage: Bacteria > Bacillati > Actinomycetota > Actinomycetes > Pseudonocardiales > Pseudonocardiaceae > Saccharopolyspora > Saccharopolyspora sp. NPDC045839. The sequence continues at coordinate 395,115 of NZ_JBWKKH010000002.1, read as the reverse complement.
CCGAAGAGGAGCACCGCACGCTATGTCCAATGCAACCGTGACCGCCACCAGCGCTGATTTCGAAGAGCAGGTCTTGACCAGTGACAAGCCCGTCCTGGTTGACTTCTGGGCGGCCTGGTGCGGGCCGTGCCGCATGATCGCCCCCGTGCTGGATGCCATCGCCGAAGAGCACTCCGATGCCCTGACCGTCGTCAAGGTCAACATCGATGAGAACCGGGACCTCGCCGTGCGGTACAAGATCATGTCGATCCCGACAATGCTGGTCTTCCACAAGGGCAAGGTTGCCAAGTCCATCGTCGGCGCCCTGCCGAAGGAGGCCATCGAAGGCGAGCTCAAGTCCTTCCTCGGGTGAGGCTCCCGGTGGCCGTCTGCACATCAATGACATGGCTCCTTCGAGGCCGGTAACCAGCTGCCGCCTCTAAGGAGCAGTCAGCGCCGCCAGCCATCGCTGTGCGCTCCTTCTTGGCTTTAAGCGAAGCAATACCTCCAGGGATGCCTCGATGCCTGGCGGCATTCGAGATCCGAGCTGTCCTCACCGATGGGAACCTGCATGAAGATCGTGATTGTCGGAGGTGTGGCCGGCGGTATGTCCGCCGCCACCCGGATGCGGCGCCTGGACGAGGAGGCGGAGGTCGTGGTCCTGGAGCGCGGTCCGCACGTCAGCTACACCAACTGCGGCCTGCCGTACTACCTGGGCGAGGTCATCACCGAGCGGGACGCGCTGCTGGTGCAGAGTCCCGAGTCGCTGCGCGCCCGGTTCGGACTCGATGTGCGGGTACGGCACGAGGTCACGGCGGTCGACCGCGGGCTCAGATCCGTGCATGTGCGGGATCTGGAGAACGGACTGGAATACGAGGAGGTCTACGACCAGCTCGTCCTAAGCCCAGGTGCGCGCCCCTACGTACCTGATCTGCCCGGCATCGAGCGGGCCTTGACGCTGCGGGACGTCAGCGACGCCGACCGCGTGGTGCATGCCCTCGATACCGGCGCCGGGTCGGCCGTCGTTGTCGGTGGCGGCTTCATCGGAGTAGAGGCTGCCGAGAACCTGCGTCACCAAGGCCTGGACGTCCATCTCGTCGAGCTGGCTGGGCAGGTGCTGCCGCTGCTGGATCCCGAGATGGCGGCGCCGCTCACTGCCGAGCTGCGTGCCCAGGGAGTCCAGGTGGAGCTGGGCACCTCCCTTGCTGAAGTGCGCCACCGGTCGGTTGTCCTCGCTGACGGGCGCGAACTGCCCGCCGATGTGGTCCTGCTGGCGATCGGCGTGCGGCCCGAAACCGGCATCGCCCACGCGGCGGGCCTGGAGATCGGGGAACGCGGCGGCATTGCCGTCGACGCCACCGGCCGCACCAGCGATCCGGACATCTACGCCGTGGGCGACGCCGCGCAGAAGCAGGATGCGTTGACCGGCGAGGAAACCTTGATCCCCCTCGCCAACCTCGCCAACCGGCACGGCAGGTTGGTCGCCGATGCGATCGCCGGGCGGCCGGTGACTGCCCGCGCCTCCGCTGGCACCGCCGTCGTCCAGGTCTTCGGGATGACCGCGGCTGCCACCGGCTGGAACGAGAAACGACTGCGCGCGGCGGCGTTGCCCTATCAGGCCGTCCATCTGCACCCCGGTTCGCACGCCAGCTACTATCCGGGTGCTTCCACGATTGCTTTGAAGGTGCTCTTCGACCCGGCTGACCTGCGCATCCTGGGCGCTCAGGCGGTAGGGGCGGAGGGCGTCGACAAGCGCATCGACGTTATCGCCACGGCCATGGCAGGCGGTCTGACCGCCCCGGAGCTTGCCGACATCGAGCTGGCCTACGCGCCGCCCTACGGCTCCGCCAAGGACCCGGTCGTCATGGCCGGCCTGATCGCCGACAACCTGGCGACCGGCATTTCACGCACCGTCCAATGGCACGAGCTCGACTCCGTACATAAGGCCGGGGCGACCGTCATCGACGCCGGCCGCTCGCGGTGCGGCACCAATGAGGCAGACAGACCTGTCTGTTACGGTGTAGTTTATGCAAAAAGCAGCAAGTGTGTCAGCGGCGCGTGATCGGATCCTGGACACCGCCGCCCGGCTCTTCTACGCCCACGGCGTGCGGGCGGTCGGCGTGGATCGGGTGATCGCGGAGGCCAAGGTGGCGAAGGCCAGCCTGTACGCGCACTTCCGGTCGAAGAACGAGCTCGTGGAGGCCTACCTCCAGCGCGAAGCGGACCGGGTGCGCGACGAGCTGCAGCGCTTCGGCGACGAGACCGAGTCCGGACCGGCGCGGGTCGCGGCGGTCTTCGACCACGCAGCGGCCGCCTGCGACCAGGACGGCTACCAGGGCTGCCACTTCCTCAACGCGGCTGCCGAGCACCTCGACCCCAGCAGTCGCGCGAAGGAGATCCTCGCCGAGCACCGGGCGTTCGTGCTGGACTACTTCGAGCAGAACGTGACCCGGCCGAGTCGTGCCGAACGCGTCGAAGTCGCCCAGATCCTCCTGGCGCTCCTCGACGGGGCAAAGATCGCCTCGGTGGACGAGGGCGGCGCCGCGTTCGCCAGGGTCAAGCCGGTGGCGACGTCGATGGCCGCCGGCTGACCGCACACAACGTTCATCGGTTCGCCCGGGCGTAGTGCCGGGCCGCCTTGGATCGGTTGCCGCAGGTGGCCATCGAGCGCCAGCGACGGGTGCCGTTCTTGCCGACGTCGCCAGCAACTGCAGGTAGCCCTGCGCGGCCGGCCAGGCCGACCAGGCCGACAGTCAGCAGCTCCAGCTGATCTGCGACTTCGTCTCGGTGGTGTGCTGGCTGGTGCACTCGGCTGGCGGTGGGTGTTCTTCATCAACGTCCCGATCGGCCTGCTCGTACTCCTCGGCAGCCGTACCCTGGTCAGCGCAGACCGTCACCAGGGCTACCTCGGCATCACGGGCGCGGTCCTGGGCACGGGCGGCATGATCGCCCTCGTCTACGCCATCACGCGCTTCGGCGAGGATGGGTTCACCGACCCACTCTCACTCACTCTGGTCGGTACGGCGGCTGTGCTTCTCGCGGTCTTCATTGCCGCCCAGGCCCGGAGTCGTAGTCCGCTGGTCCCGCTGAGCCTGTTCCAGGACCGCAACCGCACCGGTGCCTACGCCAGCGTGTTGCTACTCGCCATCGGCCCCATGGGAACGCTCTACATCATCACCCTTTACCTGCAGAAGGTGCAGCAGTTGAATCCGATGCAGACCGGTGCGGCCTGGCTGCCGTTCGCAGCAGGGATCGTGCTCGGCACCGGAGGCGCCCCGAAGCTGCTGCAGTGGATCGCCCCGCGCTTCGTCGCCGGAGTCGGCGCGCTGCTCAGCGCCCTAGCCGCATTCTGGCTCTCCACGATCGCTGTCGATACGAGCTACTGGCTGCACCTGGCACCCGCAATGTTCGTGATCGCACTCGGATTCGGGCTAGGCATCCTGGCACTCATTCAGGCGGCGGTCTACCGCGTCGAACCGGACAGGTCCGGGAGCGTCTCGGCCCTGCTCAACTCGGCCCAGCAAATCGGCGTTGCCCTCGGCCTGGCGGTACTGGCCGGAATCGCCGCAACCACCTCCGCCAAGCCCGAGAACACCACTCTCGGAATTGAGGCTAACCTCGTGGCCGGGTACAGCACCGCGATGTTTGTCGCGGCCAGTTTGCTTGTCGTAGCAGGGATACTTGCCCTCGTCACACTCAGTGCACGACCGACTGCTGGGCCGGAGCAACACAGCGCCGTCGCCGAACCAGCCGGAAAACCCCTGTGTGATTGAGATTTTTCCAACCTCGTTGTGCGTGGCGGTGCGGGTGGCGGAACCTCAGCGCCCACCTGGACTGCGCCCCGCCTTATGCATGTCGATACACGGCGGCTGGACTGTCCTCGCCAGAAGGAACACTGGGACAGGCCGAGCTGCAGGCGCTCATAGATGAACCCCGGCCGGATCACTGAAGCTGTGGATCAGACTGGCGGCCGGTGTAAGAGCGCCAGCCGTGATCAATTTCGGCGGATCACCCTTCTTCTGTTGCCGTCTATACGCGCCATGACGTTCCAGGTAGCGGTGATCGCTATGACGACGCTGATCCGCCGTCGTGCTCTGTCCGCGCTGGGCTGAGGATGAGATTTGGTCACTGCGGTGTCACGAGCCGGGTATTTTGCAGCCGGAGGCTGTTGGTTACGACGAGGACTGAGGACAGACTCATCGCGGCGGCTGCGATGAGGGGGTTGAGCAGACCGGCGGCGGCGATGGGGATGGCTGCGATGTTGTAGCCGAACGCCCAGATGAGGTTCACGCGGATCGTGCGCAGGGTCTTGCGGGAGAGCACGAGCGCTTCGGGGATCGCCATGAGTCGGTCGCGAACGAGGATGATGTCCGCGGCTTTCAAGGCGATATCGGAACCAGTGACGACGGCCATGCCGAGATCGGCAGTGGCCAGGCCGACGGAGTCGTTGATGCCGTCGCCGACCATCGCCACCCTCTTACCCTGCCTTTGGAGTTCGGCGATGGCTCCGGCCTTCTGGTCGGGTTTGACCCGGCTCCGGACCTCGCCGATGCCGAGCTCGGAAGCAATGCGCTCGGCGGCTTGGGATGAGTCGCCGGTGAGGAGGATCGTCTCGAGTCCTTGGGCGTGCAGGTCGCTCACTGCCTGCTCGGCGTCGGGCTTGATGCGGTCGCTGATGGCGAGCACTCCGACCAGCACGTTGTCGCGGGCGATGACCACAGTGGTGTGGCCGACCTGTTCCGCGTTGGAGATCGCGTGAGCGGCGTCGGTGGTGATGTCGATTGCGCGGGACTCGGCGAGGCCCGGGCTGCCGACGAGTATGTCGCTGCCGTCAATCTGGGCCTGCGCTCCCAGACCGGGCATTGCTGTGAAGTCTGACAGTGGCAAGAGTGGTAAGTCGGCATACTCGGCGGCGTGTTCGATGGCCCGGGCGATGGCGTGTTCGGAGCCTTGCTCGACCGAAGCTGCCAGCGTGAGGAGTTCGCGTTCGCTGATGCCGCAGGCGGTGACTTCTGTGACGGTCATCTGTCCGGTCGTCAGGGTGCCGGTCTTGTCGAGCACGACGGTGGTGATGGTGCCGCTGGCTTCGAGTGCGTCGTGGCCCTTGATGAGGATGCCGTGGATCGCACCGCGGCCGATTCCGACCATGAGCGCGGTCGGGGTGGCCAGCCCCAGCGCGCAGGGGCAGGCGATGATGAGCACGCTGATCGCATTGCCGAGAGCTTCCTGCGTGGGGAGCCCGCCGAGGCTCCAGCCGATTCCTACGAGGATGGCCAGAGCGATCACCGCGGGGACGAACCACGTGGTGACACGGTCGACCAGCGCCTGTACGCGGGCTTTGCGGGCTTGGGCCTGCTCGGTCAGATATGCCATCTGTGCCAGTCGGGTGTGCGCCCCGACGGAGGTCGCGGTGACTTCGAGGCGCCCATCGGTACTGATCGTGCCTCCGGTTACTTCGGCCCCGGGGCTAACGGCGAGTGGCATGGGTTCGCCGGTCATCATGCTGGTATCGACCGCGGCGGCGCCGGCCACCACGGTGCCGTCGGCGGGAATGATCTCGCCTGGCAACACAACGAATATGTCACCGACGCGTAGCTGCGAGGCGGGCCGGATGGACTCGGTTGCTCCATTCAGGACGCGCACGTGGGTGGCGGCTAAGGCGTTGAGGGCGCTGAGGACGTGACCGGCCTTCCTGCGCGAGCGGATCTCGAAGTAGCGGCCGGCCAGCTGGAGGGTGGTCATGCCAGCGGCAACATCCAGATAGATCGAGTCCGCTCCTGCGGGGATGGCACCGAACCCGAGCCAATAGCCATCCTCGCCAGATGAGGGGCCGAAGAGCAGAGTCGCCACTGCCCACCCGTAGGAGGCGGCGATACCCAGGGAGACGAGGGTGTCCATGCTGACCTGTCCGCGGCGCAGTCCTCGAACGGTGGCGCGGTGGAAAGGCCATGCTGCCCAGGTGACGATCGGCAGTGCTAGAAGCACGCACACCGACTGCCAGTGCGGGAACCGCCACTCGGGCACGAGGGCGAGGATGATGGTGATGTCCATCAGCGGCACCGTCAGCAGCGCAGCCGCGATGAGCCTGCGGCGCAGCGAAGTGATGCGTGTCTCGGTGGCGCGCTGCGACCAGGTGTCATCGGCGCCGTCTCTCAGCCGAGCCCCGTATCCGGCCTTCTCGATCCGGCCGATGGCCAGATCGACATCGTCGGCGGGCAATCCGGTGATGACGGCGCCTTCGGTCGCGTAGTTCACCGAGGCGTGCACGCCGTCCATCTTGTTCAGCGTGCGCTCGACCCGAACAGCGCAAGCAGCGCAGGTCATGCCAGAAACGTCGAGTTCCACAGCGGTTTCGGTGGTGTCAGTGCTCATTCGTTGGGGCTTCCTCGCCGCTGCTGGAATTCGATGCTGGTGACACGCGTTGCGGCCGGGTCGGCTGGTGCTGGGCCAGGCGGGCGAGCATGGCGTTGTAGTCGTCGAACTCGGTGTCGGTCCCGGCGTCCATGTGTCGGTCTTTGCGAGGGGCCTCACGTGCGTCCTGCCTGGCCCATTGGATGCCAAGGACGATCACGACGATCATCAGTGGGACCTCACCGCCGGCCCACGCGACCCCACCACCCATCTGCTAGGCGGCGATGAGATCGGTCCAGGGCAGGTCGAGGCGGCGGTAGAAGTCCTCGGCGATGAGCATCCCGCTCCTGCTGCCCTGCATGACGACGACACCGAACAAGGCGTGGAAGGGCATCGCGACCAGCACGTAGCCGAGCTTTCCGATGTGCGGCAGCGCTCTTGGTGGTCGGTCGACGCCGATCACCAGGCTGAAGAAGAGATACCCCACGATGAGGAAGTGCAGGTTCATCAGTTGATGGCCCCAGTGGAAGGGCATCAGCGTCTCGAAGATTGGCGTGAGGTAGAGGCCGTAGTAGGAGCCGGCGAACAAGGCGAACACCAGCAGCGGGTGGTAGACGAGTCGCGTGAACGGCCAGTGCATGATCCAGGTGATCCAGTCGTGCACCCCGGCGAACTGTCGCTTCCTGCTCGTGGCGCGGAGCAGCAGGGTGAGAACCCCGCCGAGGGAGAGGATCGCGGGAGCAAGCATGTTCAGGGTCATGTGCACGGCCATGTGCACGCCGAAGTCGGGAGCCGAGTACTTCCCGAAGCCTGAACTGGTCGCATAGACCACCAGGACCCAGCCGAGGCACCAGGTGGCGGTGCGTCCGGCCGGCCAGGGGTCGCCGCGTCGGCGCACGACACGAACCGAGATCAGGTAAACCGCGATGGCGACAGCCGCGATACCCGCGAAGAGGATGTTGGGCCGCCACTGCGTGAACAGGACCTCGAGGGTAGGGGAGTCCGGTACGTCGAAGCCGAGGAAGACCTGTTGGATGCTGGTCGGGGCGAAGAACTGCGGCGGTGGCTCCCGTGTCATTGCCACGCTGATCCCGACCCACCCGACAATGGCCAGACCTGAGATCGTGAGCAGCTGGGCGATCCGAGAGTCGCGCAACTGGCCCCGTCGGCGCAAGATCCAGCAGTACCCCGCCACGGCGAGCAGAACCGCCAAAGCACCCCATCTAGCAATGATGAACTTGCCGGTGAGCGAATTCAGCAGGCCCGTACCGGAAATCTTGAACGCGGCCACGACGACATCGGTGGCCACGATCACGGGAAACGCGACTGAGGCGAGACGGGCGAGGCGATGCAGCGTCTCACCTGGGACGAACCTACCCGAGGCAACTCGGATCAGGGCGACGAGCAGCACGCCGAACAATGCGGTCACGGCGAGGGTTTGGAACACGGCAGCATCGCTGCCGAGGTCGTGCGAGGGGCCGACGAGGGCCTGCCCGGTCACTACTGGGGCGAGCACGCCGAAGGCGGAGGCCCACAGCGGAATCAGCAGTCCTGTCCACCGCCACCCGTAGAAAGCCGAGCACAACACGATCAGGGCGGCGAGGAAGGTCACGGTCCAAGCCCTTGGTGCGTCCGTCACCGCCCACAAGTTCGGGAGCTCGTTCGGGTCGGCGAGCCGAGCGATGGACAGCCCATTGGTGTCGAAGGCGGTGAATACGACCAGTCCGCCGGAGAAGGTGGCCCAAGCGCCCGATGCCGCCTTCAGAACTGCGTTCTCGATGTTGAGGTCGACGACCTGCGTTGCTTTCGCACCTGCCTCCCGCAGGAACAGGCAGTAGATGAGCGCCCCGACGGTCACCAGCGCCGACAACTCGGCGCCCACCAGCAAGACCGTCGTGGTCACAGTAGTCGCCAAGCCAGGGAAACCGAGAAGAACTCGTTCAAAGGAGTCAGGGCCAAGTAAGACGGTCGTCGACAGGGGAATCGCGACCGCGATGAACAACCCGACGGTCGCGCTGAAGGCCACCGCAACGGCGCTGCGCCGCACTTTTCTGGCATCCAATGCCCAACGTCGGGAGGCATGCCCTTCGCCGCTGCGCACGACCGTTCGCTCTGTATGCGTCTCGCTTGTCACCGTGCCTGAACCTGCCTTCTCGTCGCTCACCTGATTTCACGGCGTGAGCAGTCCGCTGACCTCCCGGTCCTTAGTGCGGGCACGCCAGAGCTTCGCGGCGGAGATCGAGCTCGTCACCGCATGTGGTGCCAGAATCAGCTCGTGACGACGTCTTTCCCGTGCAGTGGGCACAAGGTCACGGCGTCGCCGGTCAGCGCCAGCATCTTCTCCGCGGCCGCGAGCAGCTCGACCAGTGCTTCCGGATGCTTGAGGGAGTAGACCGAGGCCCGCCCCTGCGGCCGCGATGTCACCATGTCGGTGTCCTTGAGGCACGTCAGGTGCTTCGACACCGTGCTCTGCGAGAGTCCGAGATGCTTCACGAGGTCAACCACACGGTGCTCACTCAGCTGCAGATGGTGCAAGATCACCAGCCGAGACGGGTCACTGAAGCTATGGAACAGGGAAGCAGCAGGGACCATCGCGTCAACTTCCACGACGGCAACATCAGATTGCGCAGACTTCATTTTCATCGCCATACGGCGATGATACCTCCCTGGGGGCTTAATCCGATCAGGGCGGCGGTCCTGACCCCGATGCCAGGCATAGGTCAGGGCCTCGGCCGAGCGCTTTGCGTCGCTCCAACACGTTCTTCAGGACCTCGGCCAACCGGGGCAGGGCCATGTCGGCCACAGCGGCGCCAGGAACGACCATGGCCCGCTCGGCCAGGACCGGCAACAGCTCGTTGACGAGCCGGGCGCCCATGCCGGGCGCGTGCTTGGTTGCGATCGAGATCAACCCGCGGCGGCTGGTTTTGGCCAGGCTGATCGGGGCCGCCACAGCGAGCCAGGGGCTTCACCACTGCGGCATAGGTGAAGCACAGTCTGAGGGCTCGTTCGACGGCAGGATGGATGGCGGTGATCCCGTCGCGGATCCGAGTTGCTTCGGCGGCCAGATCGTCATCGACCCCGACCAGTACGCCGAGTTCGGCCGGGGAGTCGTCGCTGACATCGACCTGCCGCAACGTGTGCGGGAGGCATCGGCGATCACGAAGGCGACGCGGACGCTGGTCTTGGCTGTCCCGCGGAGGCTGATGTCGGCGTTTGTCGGGGTCTGGATCCGAGACGCACCTGCCCGAGGGTCGGCTGCGCGGTGAGCACTGAAGCCGGGAGGAGAAGATTCCCATGAGCATCGTCATCCAGGGCGTCGTCGAGCACGGCGACGCATGCGGTCGCCTGCTGGGCTTCCCGACCGCGAACCTGCGCATGCCGCGCGGAACGGAACACGACGGCGTATGGGCAGCCTGCGCGGCCGTCCCCGGCTGGGGCACGTGGCCGGCGACCGTTTCCGTCGGCACCCGCCCCACCTACTACGACGCCAACTCGGTCCACCTCGCCGAGGTACACCTGCTGGACTTCGACGGCGACCTGTACGGACGCCACATCAGCGTGGAACCCACCGACCTGCTGCGCGGACAGGTCGCCTGCTCCTCGACGTCCGCGCTCGTCGATCTCATCCGTGACGACGTGCGCCGCACACGCGCCCTACTCGCCCAGGCACCCGGCACGTCCGGTGCCGCCGAGGAGGCAGCACCGGATGCTGTGGTCGGCTGCACTAGCAGTCCCACCACAGCCGGAGACGTGGCCAGGCCGCATTTCGCATAGATATCGCCCCAAGCGAGATCGTCCGATGCAGAAAGCACATCGGCAGGCACTCGCAGGCGACGAGCCCGGAGGTCTGAACAATGAGAATCGCTGAGATGAATCCAGGGCGCGGACGTGTGCGGTCGCATCGTTGCCGCGGGTGAGAACGTCTCCGCCGACCGAATCGGGGAACGGGGCCTCGTGCGCACCATGTTGCGCCGCTATGTCGGCTATCGCCCCTTCGAGTGCTGGACCTTCGGCAGCGAGTGCGACGGCGGATTCGCTTAGTACGCCGTCGCGTCGACGAATTATGAGCTCACGCAAGGGGGCAAACGTGATTCGGCGGGGGAGCTGTTGGCACCGCAGAAAAGGCACGGGAGTGCGCACAGTGGCAGTACTGCTGAGCCCAGGAAGCCACACAAGGCTTCAAGCGCAGCAAACAGGCTTCGCTGTTTCTCCATTTGATGGATAATGTTGATTATCCATCAAATGGAGATGTGGCGCGAGGAGAGAGCCGGAGCCCTTCCCGGGGGATTGATGGTCGCGCACCCAGGCCGATCGGCTCTCTCGCGGTCCGCACGTTCAACGGCTCCGCATCGGCACACCACGCGCCTTGCCGACCGGCCGAATCATCAGGCCAGATCGTTCCACATGACGCGCCCGGCGGATCTGGCTCGGCCCGCCGCGAATCATGTGGATCATGATCCGGCGGATTGCTTCGATGATGGCCCGCAGTTGGACGTCCCGTTCCACCTACATAATTTTGTCACAGTGACGTTAATAGGCGGAGGGGGGCCGAGACCTGGTAGATCGAGCCGGATGGGCGACCGGAGAGCCTTCGTCGGCATCCGACACCATCAGCCGGCCAAACTCGGCGCTCCACAAGCCGGCTGCGGCGACGGAGCCTCACGGCACACGTCGACCAACGTCAACTCGGCTCACGGCGCAATCCCATGGTCGATATCGCGCTCAGCGCTCGACGCGATGTCAGCTGGCGCCGACGAGTCAGCCAGTCGGCGTCGCCGGTCGCCAGGCGCGTTGTCCGGCTCGTCGGCACCTGGCGTCGAAGCCGGATGCGACAAGGCGTGAAAACCCGAAAGAACAGGCCCTTCTGGCCGCCGTCTCTGCAGGTCGATTAAACGCCGATAATGTACATTATGTTAAGTAATGCGTTTGCGAGGTGCCCCGACCGCCACCCCGGCCTCCGGCCACGTCCCGGGCGCGTTATCGCGCGACCTGACTGCACACCGAGTCCGCCGCGCTCATCAACGCCTCGGTATCCCGAGCGACGGAAAGGCGGCTCCTGGCTTCGAGTGCATGCTTGGTCGCACACCCGCGAGTCTGACTCGCCAGTTGTGCGCCAGCGAGAAAAGCTGCGCCGGACCGCCGGAATCGGCCGCCTCTCCCCTCGGTGTCCCGTCCGAGATCAACACCCTAGAGATGGACACATCGCAATGGGTTGATGGCTTGTGCGACGGAGTCGCCCCACTCCCCTTGTCCTCAAAGTCGAATCGTGTTGCTGGATCCGGAAACACGTTGGGCGCGAACAACTTTCACGTGAGTTGGTCACTCAACACCGTCGCGTCCTCCCATCAGTGGCTATGCCGGGGGAAACGGCCCTGCATGGACGACCATTCCTCCCACCGCACCGGATGATGAGTGCCGACCAATTCGCTTCGCAGCAGGTCTGCTCGTACGTCTGGAGGCATCGGTGGCAGTTCTGTGCAGACCGGCGGTTGCGGTTCCCGAGCACGTCATCACGGTGGAGGAAACTCTTGAGCACGCCCGTCGAGTCCACGCCGATCACCCGCAACTCCCCCTCGCCCTGCGGTTGATCGGCAACACCGGGGTCCGCAAGCGCCACCTCGTCCGGCCGATCTCGGAAACGTTGGAGCACCCGGGGTTCGAGGTGCGCAACAGGATCTACGAGGAGCAGGCCAAGCTGCGCGTGCCGGCCGTCGTGTCCCGGGCGCTGGCCAATTCCGGGTTGCGGGCCGAGGACATCGATCTGCTGGTGTACGTGTCGTGCACCGGGTTCATGATGCCGTCGATGACCTCGTGGCTGATCAACTCGATGGGGTTCCGCCACGACACGCGGCAGCTGCCGATCGCGCAGCTCGGGTGCGCCGCAGGTGGCGCGGCGATCAACCGCGCGCACGACTTCTGCACCGCCTACCCCGACTTGAACGCGCTGATCGTCGCCTGCGAGTTCTGCTCGCTGTGCTACCAGCCCGACGACCACGACATCGGTTCGTTGCTGTCGAACGGGTTGTTCGGCGATGCCGTCGCGGCCGCCGTGGTGCGGGGTTCCGGCGGTAGCGGGGTTCTGCTGGAGCGCAATGCCGCGGCGATGATCCCGGATACCGAGGACTGGATTTCCTACCAGGTGAAGGCCACCGGCTTCCACTTCCGGTTGGACAAGCGGGTGCCGACGACGATGGAGCCGCTGGCGCCGGCGCTTCGTGCATTGGCGGATCGGCATCGGTGGGATGTCGCGGGGCTGGACTTCTACATCATCCATGCGGGTGGGCCGCGGATCCTCGACGATCTGACGAAGTTCTTGGGAGTGCCGCCGGTGGCGTTCCGGTACAGCCGGGCGACGCTCACGGAGTACGGGAACATCGCCAGCGGCGTCGTGCTCGATGCGCTGCTGCGGATGTTCGACGAGGGTTCGGTGCCCGATCGGGCGCGTGGGTTGATCGCTGGTTTCGGCCCGGGCATCAGTGCGGAGATGGCCGTCGGCAGTTGGATTTCGGCGCCGGAGCCTACGATCGTGCGTCCCCGCGGTGAGCAGATGGCGGTTGCGCGTCCGTTGGGAGGTCGCTGATGTCTGATCGGTGTCCGGTGCGGAGCTACGTGCCGCCGAACATCGCCGGGGTGGGGTTCGATCCGGATCTGGCCGCGTTCTTGCGGGACGAGCCGGTGGCGCGGATCCGGATGCAGTTCGGGTCGGGTGAGGCGTGGCTGGTGACGCGGTACGAGGACGTCAAGTTCGTCACCTCGGATCCGAGGTTCAGCCGGGCGGCGATCGCGGGCCAGCCGTTCCCGCGGATGACGAAGCACGTCATCCCGTTGGACCGGGCGGTGAGCTATGCGGATCCGCCGGGGCATGCGCGGATCCGGCGGGTGGCGGCGAAGGTCTTCGCGCAGCGCAACGTCGAGCGGTTGCGGGCGCGCGCCGAGCAGGTGGTGGCCGAGCGGATTGCGGCGTTGGTCAGCGCGGGGCCGCCGGCCGATCTGGTGGAGCACGTGGTGGCGCCCTTTCCGATGGCGATGATCGGTGAGGTCGTGGGTGTTCCGGAGGACGATCGGCCGTGGTTGATGTGGTGCTCGGAGACGTTGCTGAGCATGGCGCGCGACGAGTCGGAGGTGGCTCGCAACGGTCGGATCAAGGACGAGTTGTACGCGTACTTCCACAAGTTGGTGGCGCGGCGCCGCCAGGAGTCGGGTGATGATCTGCTGACGGTGCTGGGTGCTGCGCGCGATCGTGGCGAGATCGATGACGAGGAGCTGGGCGCGCTGGTGATGCTGGTGTCGCTGAACGGGTGGCACGCGGTTCGCTACAACAGCTCGAACATGGTGTACGTGCTGTTGACGGAGCCGGGTTTGCGGGATCGATTGGTGGCCGAGCCCGGGCTGGTTCCGCATGCGGTGGAGGAGCTGCTGCGTTTCATCCCGCACAAGCGCGGTGTCGGGCAGCCGCGGGTGGCCACCGAGGACGTGGTGATCCGGGGTGTTCGGATTCGGGCCGGGGATGTCGTGCACGTCTCGTACGTGACGGCGAACTGGGATCCGGAGGTCTTTCCCGATCCGGAGCGGTTCGATCTGGGGCGTGCGGAGATTCCGCACGTGGCGTTCGGGCATGGGCCGCATTACTGCGTGGGGCCGTTGTTGGCGCGGATGGAGTCGCAGGTGCTGCTGGGTGGTTTGGTGGAGCGTCTCCCCCGGCTTCGGTTGGCGGTGCCGCCGGAGGAGGTCCGGTGGCGGGAGGACGTGATGATCCGTGGCCCGGTCGGTCTGCCGGTGACCTGGTGATTCGGGGAAGGTTCAGCGCTGATGCAGGGTTTGGTCGTTCCGCCTGGTGATGGGAAGCGGATCGTGACGGGTGCGCAGGACGTGACGTTCAAGGTCACGGGGGCGCATTCGTCGGCGGCGTCGAGTTTCGAGGTGGTGGTGCCGCCGGGTTTCGACGTCGGTGCGCATGTGCACGCCTCCAGCGAGGAGTTGTTCTACGTGCTGGAGGGTGAGCTGGAGCTGTTGGCGTTCGAGCCGGTCGTGCGTGGTGGGGACAGCTGGTCGGAGTGGGAGGGCGAGTCGGGGCAGCGGGTTTGTCGTGCTGGTCCGGGCAGTGTCATGTTCGTGCCGCCGGGGTGTCCGCATGCGTTCGCCAATCGTGGTGAGGTTGCGGCGCGGATGTTCTTCCAGTCGTCGCCGCCGTCGCATCATGAGCGGTACTTCGAGGAGTTGTTGGAGATCCTGGAGGCTCCGGGTGGCGTGGATGATGTGGCGGTGGCGGAGTTGCGTCGGCGTCATGACATCGAGCAGTTGACGCCGTTGCGGTTCGATGTGTGAGGTGCGGTTAGGCGTCGGGTAGTGCTTCGCCGGTTTCCAGCAGGGTTTTGAGGCTGGAGAGCAGGGCGGGCCAGCCTTGGGTGATCATGGTGAGGACGGTGCTGTCCGGTTCGAAGCCGTCGTGGATCACGGTGAGTTTGACGATGTCGCCGAGGGGTTCGATCTCGAAGGTGACCTTCGAGCGGGGTTCGGCGGCGATCGTGGTGAGCGTGTCGTCGTCGATGCCGCTGCCTTCGGCCCATTGCGTGGTGAAGGTGTGCCAGGTGTAGGCGAGCTTGCGGTGGGGTTCGGCTTCGAGGACGACCTGGGCGGGGTCGGTGATCGTGGTGCCGGGTACGTGCCAGGTCATGGTGGAGCCGGGTTGCCAGTCGGTGTCGATGGTCAGGCCCCAGTAGCAGCGGGTGAAGGCGGGGTCGGTGAGGGCTTGCCAGAGCCGTTGCGGCGTGGTGTTGATGTAGGTCGTGTAGACGAATTCAGGGTTGTTCACGGGTTGCTCCAGTGCGGTTTTGAGGTCTGCGAGTGCGCGGATGCGTTGTCGGTCGTACTGGTTGATCCAGCGTTCGGTGATGGCGTTGATCGGTTCGGCGTTGAGGTAGTGGAGTTTTTCGCGGCCGCGTCGCACGGTGGTGACGAGGTTGGCGGCTTCGAGCACTGCGAGGTGCTTGCTCACGGATTGCCGGGCCATGTCGAGGCCGCTGCACAGTTCGCGCAGGGTTTGGCCGTTGTGCGCGTTCAGGTTGTCGAGCAGTTGGCGACGGTTGGGGTCGGCCAGTGCTTTGAACACGTCGTCCATCTCACCTACCAAAAGTGCAGCCGGTTGGCTGCGGGAATATAGGCAGCCTGTCGGCTGCATGTCAAAGGATGGCCGGTAGGCTCCCGGTATGGCTGTGGTGCTGGTGCACGGCAGTTTCCTGGGGCCCTGGTCGTGGCGCGATGTCGTCGCGGATCTGGAGGGCGTGGGTATCGCGTGCTCGGTCGCGGATCTGCCCAGCGGGCTCGGCGGCATCCGCGATGCGGCCGGTGATCTGCACGACGATGCCGCTCAGGTTCGGGAGCTCCTGGACGCGGTGGCCGAACCGGTGGTGCTGTGCGGGCACTCCTACGGCGGTGCGGTGATCACGGAGGCAGGTGCAGGGCATCCGGCTGTGCGGCGGTTGGTGTACCTCGCCGGTGCGATGCCTGATGCCGGGCAAAGCCTGGCCGATCTCGCTCCCCCGCCTGTTGTTGGGCCCGGGGCGCGGGAGGCGGTGCGGTGGCGGGTGGATGGCTTGCTGGAGCTGACGGCGGATTCCGCGCGGGAGGCGTTGTTCCACGACTGCTCCGCGGCGCGGGCCGAGGAGGCGATTTCGTTGCTGCGGCCCAGCAATCCGGTGATCAGTGCGCAGGGTGTGCGGGCGGCGGCGTGGCGGGAGGTGCCGGCGACCTTCGTGCGGGGCGCGGCCGACCGGATGCCGGAGCTGGTGTCGGGTTCGCTCGAGTGGGACGCGGTCGAGGTCGTGGAGTTGCCGGCCGGGCACTGCCCCAACTGGTCCCGTCCGGATCTGGTCGCCGCCCTGCTGGCCGATCTAGCGGGATCGCTGTGACGACGGCTGTGGTGTCGTGCGTGCTCGGACGCACGACACCACAGCGGGTCAGTCCTGCACGGCCATCTCGCCGAGCAGCGACCAGTCCTGCTGGTCCACGGTCGCGTTGACGATCCGCGGTGTCTCGGCGAGGTGCGGCGGGAGGGTTTGCCGGGCCTGCTTGAAGTGCTCGGACTGGACGTGCGCGGCGCCGGCCTGGTCGTCGCGGAAGGCTTCGACCAGGACGTACTCGTTCGGGTCGTCGAGGCTGCGGGACCAGTCGAACCACAGGCAGCCGGGCTCGGCGCGGGTTGCCCTGGTGAATTCGGCTGCGATCTCCGGCCACCGGTCGGCGTGTTCGGGCCGGATGCGGAACTTGGCGGTGATGAAGATCATCGCGGGTACTCCTTCGGGCGTCGTGGTGCTCGGCTTCCGCCGGGCTCGATGATCCTAAGGAACCGTGCGTGGGGTGATTCGGGCTGGTCGGCTTCGATTCAGTCCAGGCCGAGGTGTTGCGCGTAGTGCTCGCGCAGCTGGTCGGTGCGGTCTGCGGGCCAGGGGCAGCGGATGTCGCCGTGCAGGGCCGCGAACACGATTTCGAGGTAGACCTGCCATGCCGCGAGGAGGGTGGTCCGTTCGGCGGCCTGTGCGGCGGGCAGGGTGTGGGTGAGCGTGAGGCGGGTGCCGATCGGGTGCTGGTCGCGGAGCTGGAACCGGACGGTGCCGCCTGGTTGCCAGGCGTATTCCAGGGTGTTCGGGGCGTCGACGGTGGTGAGTGCGCCGGCCTCGCCGTAGCCGTGGGTGCTCTCCAGCGGGGGCTGGGTGCCTGCGGTGGGGTTGCTGTCGCCGGTGATGAGCGTCCAGACCTCGTGGGGTGGCTGGACGAAGTCGCGTTCGAAGCGGATCTCGTGGCCGTTGCCGGTCTCGTGCAGTTCGCCTTCGCCGAGGCCGAACTGCTCGATGTAGGCCTCGGCGCGTTCGAACCAGGTCTGCATGGAGAATTCGGCGGTCGTGCCGGTGAGCCGGGCGGCGAGGCCGTCGAGGCAGGCGTCCCAGCCGGCGGTGTGGCGGGCGATCGATGGGCGGTCGCTGTCGGGACCGTGCAGCGCGTGGCTGAACACCAGCAGGCAGCCTGCGGGGCGTGGGAGCAGTTCGCAGCGGATGACGTCGGTGTCCCAGCGGAAGGCGAAGACCTTCGGCGGGTCGGCTTCGAGGATCTCCCCTTCGTCGGCGGTGTCGGAGCCTTCGAAGGTGAAGCGCATCTTGGTGCCCGGGACGGGTTGGTCGAAGTCGATGCGGGCCGGGAACCAGTGGGTCAGCTCGGCGGGGTCGGTGATGGCGCGCCACACCTTCTCCGGCGGGTGGTGCAGCAGTCGTTGCAGGCGCAGGACGGGGCGGTCGCCGATCATCGTGACGGACGTGTCGGTGTTCATGGCTGGGTGTCCTCCGGGTCGGGCATGGCGTCGAGGTGGCGTTGCAGGGCGTCGAGGCGTTCGTGCCACATCTGCCGGTAGGGCGCCAGCCAGGCGTCGATCTCGGCCAGTGGCTCGGGACGCAGCCGGTACCAGCGGCGTTGGGCGTCCTGGCGGACTTCGACCAGGCCTGCTTCGCGCAGCACCTTGAGGTGCTTGGACACCGTGGGCTGGCTCAGCGGGAGGCGGTCGACGAGGTCGCCGACGGCTCGTTCGCCGGTGCGCAGCAGGTCGAGGATGTCCCGGCGGTGCGGTTCGGCCAGGACTTCGAAGGTGCTTGCCACCTCGTCAATATAGCTGAGCGGAAATATGCCTGCGAGTTCGGCGGGATCAGGCCGTGAGCACGGCCTGGGTCTGGGTGGTGTGCCCGACGCGGCGCCCGTCGACGTCCAGCAGTTCCGTCTGCACCGCGATGTTCGTGCGGCCCACGTGCAGCGGGCGGCTGACCGCGTGCAGCGCACCCTCGCGCAGCGCGCGGAAGAAGTTCGTCTTCGATTCGATCGTGGCGGTGTGCGCGCCCTCGGGGAGGTTGAGGAACGCGCAGATCGCGCCGATCGAATCGGCCAGCGCCATGACCGCTCCCCCGTGCAGCACTCCCCCCGCCGTGCAGCGCTGCGGTGCCCAGTCCAGGTGCCCGCGGACCTCATCGGCGCTCGCGGAGTCGATCTGCACACCCAGCGACTCCGCGAACGGCATGAGCGCGACGAGCTGCTGGTGGTCGATGGCGGTCATGAGCTCTCCTCCGCGAGGATCCGGGCCGCGGCGGCGACCAGTTCGGCATTGTCGGCGGCGACCTGCCCGTCGGGCAGCAGCAGGGTGTCTTCCAGGCCGATGCGGGTCGCCAGCCCACGGCGGGCGGCGACGGTCAGCACCGGCCACGCACCGGCCGCCTCGCCGTGCAGCAGGATCGGTGTCGCCGCCGGGCGCAGCCGCTCCAGCAGGGCTTCGGCGGTCGCCGGGGCGCCGCGCGCGGTCAGGTCGGTGACCTCGGCCAGCACCCGCAGGACCCGGCCGCGGTGCGGGGAACGCAGGAACTGGTGGTCGCCGTCGGTGCCGGAGTAGATGCCCGCCTCGACGCCGATACCGCGCTCCAGCAGCACTGCCGCGACGTCGTCCGCGCCGGGCTCGTGCCAGTTCACCGAGGCGTGATCGGGCAGCACCGTCCACGCCCGGATGGCCCGGATCCGGTCGGCCGGGTCGGGCGCGGTCCAGGCGCCGGTGGTGACGCCGACACCGACGCCGGGTGCCGCGGCCCGCACCGCGCGCAACGCGGCGGCGACCGCGTGCGGGTCGAGGCTGTCGGCCCCGTCGGGTGCTTTGGGGTGCAGGTGGATGTCGGTGGCGCCGGCGGCGATGCTGTCCGCGGCGGCCTTGGCCAGTTCCTCGGGACGCACGGGCAGGTGGAAGTGCTCGCGCGGCGAGCGGGCGCCGTTGAGGCAGACCTGCAACATGTCCTGATTCTCCCCTGCGCCGGCGGTAGTGCGGAAGCTGACGACCCCGTTTCGTGATCATCGTGGGCGCGACAATCCGCCCGGATCGGTGATTGCGGCGTCTGTACTAGCGTGGTGGCCGTGGTGTTGAGCAACCGGATCCTGCGGGGCGTGGCCGCCGGCGAGATCACCCTGGCGTTCCAGCGCTGGCCCAGCCCGCTGGCGCGGGCCGGCTCGCGGTTGCACACCGCGGTCGGGGTGATCGGTGTCGACGAGGTCGCCGAGGTCGATCCGGCCGAGATCACCGATGCCGACGCCCGCCGCGCCGGCTTCGCCTCCGCAGCCGGGCTCCGGTCCTCTTTGGACAAGCACGGCCGCGGCGCGGTCTACCGCCTCGCCCTCAGCTACGCGGGCTCTGCGCCCGAGCTGCCGCCGGAACCGGTGGAGCTGCGTCCCCGCGAGCGCGCCGAGATCGACCGGCGACTGGCGCGGCTGGACGTCGCCTCCCCGCGCGGGCCGTGGACCAAAGCCGTCCTGGAAGTGTTGCGTCGGCGCCCCGGGCTTCGGGCCGCCGAACTCGCCGCAGACCAGGGGCGGCCGGTGTCCCGCTGCAAATCCGATGTGTGGCAGTTGCGCGAGCTCGGCCTCGTCGAGCCCCAGGAGTCGGGCTTCCGGCTGTCCTCGCGCGGGCAGTCCTATCTCGACGGTCCCACCTGAACGAGGAGCACGTCCTGATCCACCAGACCAGCCCCGCCGACATCCACACCGACGCCGAAACCGCACTGTGCGCGGCGATCCGGGCCTACAGCCGCGGTGATACCACCACCGCGCACAGTGCGGCCGAACAGGCCCGTGCCCTGGACCCGGACAGCGAACTGGCGCGGCTGCTGGCCGTGATCACCGCGGGCGGTGATGCCGCGGGCGTCTACGACTCCCCCGCGGCATTCCGGGCGTTCATCCGCGGCGGCGGCAACATCGGCCTCTACGAGGCCACCTCCGGCGCGCTGCGCGAGCTCTACCAGCGGCACCGGCCTCAGCGGCTGCTCGACATCGGTACCGGCGACGGGATGGCGCTGCTGCCCGCGCTCACCGAGCACAGCCCCGCCGTCGGGGTCGTCGAGCCCAGTGCCGCGCTGCTGGCCGAGACCACCGCCGAGCTGACCCGGCGCGGCATCCCGCACCTCTCGTGGCCGTGCACCGCCCAGGACTTCACCGCCACCCACACCCGGCGCTGGGACCTGGTGCAGTCCACCTTCGCGCTGCAATCCCTGCCCGAGGCCGACAAGGCCCGGGTGCTGCGCTGGATCGCCGCGCACACCGACCGGTTCGTGCTGGTGGAGTTCGATGTCCCGGAGGTCGCCTCGGTGTGGGAACCCGCGTGGTTCCGCGACTGCCTGGCCCGGCTGGAGCGCGGCCTGCGCGAGTACGACGACGACCGCGATCTCGTCGGCGCCGGGTTCATCCTCCCGGTGATCCTCGGCAAGTTCGGCACCGCCGCGCCTACCAACTACGAGCTGGCCATCGACGCCTGGGAAGCGCTGCTGCGCGAGGCCGGGTTCGCCGGGATCACGACCCGGCGGCTGGCCGACTACTGGTGGCGGCCGGCGTTCCTGGTCGAGGCGGTCACCGGGGCCGGATGATGCCGCGCTGCAATGCCGTGGTGATCGCCGCCGTGCGGTTGTCCACGCCGAGCTTGTCGTAGATGTGCACCAGGTGCGTCTTCACCGTCGCCTCGCTTATGAACAGCGCCTTCGACAGCGCCCGGTTGGACAAGCCCTGGGCCAGCAGCTGCAGGATCTCCACCTCGCGCGGGCTCAGCGCGGGCTGCGGGCGGCGCAGGTGGCCGAGCAGTCGTGCCGCCACGCCGGGTGCCAGCGCCGTCTGGCCCGACGCCGCCAGCCACACCGCCTGGCACAGCTCCTCCGGCGGGGCGTCCTTGAGCATGTAGCCAGTGGCGCCGGCTTCCACGGCGGTGAGGATGTCTGCGTCGGAGTCGTAGGTGGTCAGCACCAGCACCGGCGGGCCGCCGTCGGCGGTGATGCGGCGGGTGGCCGTGACGCCGTCCATGCCGGTGGGCATCTGCAGGTCCATCAGCACGATGTCCACCTCGGTGCCGGCCAGCACGTCCAGCGCGGCTTGCCCGTCGGCGGCCTCGGCCACCACCGTCATGTCCGGCCGGTCGTCGAACATCGCCCGCAGCCCGCGCCGGACCACCGGATGATCGTCGACGAGCAGGATGCGCAACGCTTCGGCCATCACCGGATCTCCTCATCGGTCAGGGGCAGCCGGATGGCCACCGCGGTGCCGTCGCCGGGCGCGGACTCCACCGCGAGCCGCCCGCCCAGCGCGCCGATGCGTTCCCGCAGCGCGATCAGCCCGTATCCGCTGCCATCCGGTGCGGGCCGGACCGCGGCCGGGTCGAAGCCGGCACCGTCGTCGTAGATGTCGAGGGTGACCTCCGTGTCGAGGAACCCGAGCGTGACCACCGCGGTGCGGGCGCGGGCGTGGCGGACGACGTTGCCGAGGCTGGCCTGTGCCGCGCGCAGCAGCGCCACCTCGTAGCCGGACGGCAGTTGCACGGGTGCGCCATCGGTCTGGAAGCGGCAGTGGATGTCCGATTCCCTCGCGGTGTCCTCGCACAGCCGCTGCAGCGCCTGCGGCAGTCCCGCGCCGGTCAGCGATGGTGGCCGCAGGTCCCGCACGAAGCGGCGGGCCTCGTCGAGGTTGTCCGCCGCCGTGCGCTGTGCCTCGGCGATGCGGGCGCGGGCCTTGTCCGCTTGCAGTGGCAGCGCCGAGTCCGCCGCGCGCAGCAGCAGCACGATGCTCGACAGGCCCTGGGCCAGGGTGTCGTGGATTTCCCTGGCCAGTCGTTCACGCTCGGCGGCCACCCCGGCCTGGTGCTGCGAGGACGCCAGCTTCGCGCGGGTGCGGGTCAGGTCGTCGATGAGGACTTGCCGGCGCTGGCTCTCGGCGTAGATCGCCGAGTAGCCCCAGGTGATCACCACGGCCACGCCGGCCCCGACGACCGGGCCCAGCACCATGCCCACGCTCCAGGTCCCGGCGTGCCAGCCCTGTGCCGAGACGACCAGGGCGGTGACCGCCACGACCGCGACCAGTGCGTGCCGCCCGCGCAGCAGGTGCAGGTGCAGGAAGAACAGCGGGAAAGCCAGCCACGAGAAGTCCGGGCTGATCACCAGCAGGACCGCCCACACCGCGGTGACCGCCGCCAGCCACGTCATCGCCAGCCACCGCCGGTGCAGGGCGTGGCGCACTGCCGCGCCTGCGGCGTACACGGCGGTGAGCAGCACCGCGCCGGCCACCGCCAGCCAGGCGGTCGGGCCGGCGGGGTGGGTGAGGAACACCCGCGTGGTGGCGATGCCCAGCAGCAGCAGGAATCCCGCGTGGAACACCAGCCGCATCAACCGCAGGATCGCCACCGGGCCGGGGCCGGCGGGCAACGACGTTTCGGACACTGTGGACACCTTAAGGCCTGCGGGTGGACGGGGCGGACGGTGCTCGCCAGGGTCCTTTCTAGACATCGCCGCCGGGTCGCGGCATCGATCGTTCGGTTGAGATCGGGGTGCACCGCGCGGCAGGCCCGGAATCAATCCGCGCGGCGATGGCAGCGGGGCCGATCGCGGCGAGGCTGGATGCCGGAATCGACCACGACCGGAAAGCAGAGCACCGTGTTCCTCGCCATCCGCGACATCCGCTTCGCCAAGGGGCGGTTCGCGCTCATGGGTTCGGTGGTCGGGCTGATCACGCTGTTGATCGTGCTGCTGTCGGGACTGACCGCGGGACTGGCCCACCAGTCCACCTCGGCCATCTCGCAGCTGCCCGCCACCCACATCGCCTTCGGCACGACCAGCGCCGAAGCCCCCGAGCAGTCCTTCGCCGACTCCTCGGTCACCCAGGCCCAGCTCGACGCCTACCGCGCCGCGCCCGGCGTGCAGCGCGCCGCGCCGCTGGGCATCACCCAGACCCGCCTGGAAACCGCCACCGGCGGCGCGGCGGCCACCATCTTCGGCGTGCGCTCCGCCGACGGACTCGCGCCCGAGGCGGTCACGCCCGGCACGCTGGTGATCAGCCGCGAGCTCGCCGAGGACAACGACCTGGCCGTCGGGCAGACCGTGCTGGCAGGCACGCAGCGGCTGACCATCAGCGGCATCGCCGACAACGCCTACTACAGCCACACGCCGGTGGCGTGGACGACGCTGGAGACCTGGTCGGAGCTGCGGCCCCCGCGCGTCGACCCACCGCTGGCCACCGTCATCGCCGCCGAGGTGACCACCGACCCGGCGCAGGCCGACGCCGCAGCGGGCACCACCACGGCCACCACCGGTGCCAGCCTGTCGGCCATCGGCTCCTACTCCTCGGAGAACGGGTCGCTGCTGATGATGCAGGGCTTCCTGTACGCGATCTCCGCGCTGGTCATCGGCGCGTTCATGACCGTGTGGACCATCCAGCGCAGCGGCGACATCGCGATCCTCAAGGCCCTGGGCGGTGCCACCGGATATCTGCTGCGGGATGCGCTGGCGCAGTCGGCGATCGTGCTGGTGCTCGGCGCCGGTGCCGGCGGCGCGGTCGGGGTCGGCCTGGGGTCGCTGGCGGTGCAGGTCGTGCCGTTCCAGCTCACCGCCGCCACGACGGTGCTGCCCATCGCCGCCATGATCGTCCTGGGCATGGCCGGTGCCGTCCTGGCCGTCCGGCGCATCACCTCCGTCGACCCGCTGACCGCTTTGGGAGCAGCCCGATGAGCCTCACCCTGACCGATGTCCGCCTGACCTACCCCGACGGCGACCGCGTCCTCACCGCCCTCGACGAGGTGTCGCTGCAGGTCGATGCCGGCCGGATGCTGGCCGTCGTCGGCCCCTCCGGGTCCGGCAAGTCGAGCCTGCTGGCAGTGGCCGCGACCCTGCTGCGCCCCGATTCCGGCCGCGTGGTCGTCGACGGCGTCGACGCCGGTGGTCTTTCCGCCGCGCAGCGGGCCCGGCTGCGGCTGGAGAAGATCGGCATCGTCTTCCAGCAGCCCAATCTGCTCGGTTCGCTGACGGCCGCCGAACAACTGCTCGCCGTCCAGCACATGCGCGGCGGTGCGGTGCGGCGGCAGCGCCGTGCGGCCGCCGAAGCGCTGGCCGCGGTCGGGCTGGATGGCAAGCAGCACCGGCGTCCGCACCAGCTCTCCGGTGGTGAGCGCCAGCGGGTCAACATCGCCCGCGCCCTCACCGGCAGGCCCGCGGTGCTGCTGGTGGACGAGCCGACCGCCGCGCTCGACCAGGAGCGCGGCGGCCAGATCGTCGAGCTGCTCGCCGAGGTCACCCGCCAGCACCAGGTCGCCACCGTCATGGTCACCCACGACACCGAGTACCTCGACCAGGTCGACGAGGTGGCCGTGATGCGCGACGGGCTGCTGGTCCGTTCAGTAGCGGGTGCCCATCGCTGAGCGCACTTCGGCGAGGGTCGCCTCGGCGATGGCGTTGGCGCGCTCGTTGCCTTCGCGCAGGATCCGGCGGAGATAGCCGCGGTCCTGCGCGAAGGCGGCGCGGCGTTCCCGCATCGGCGCCAGGTTCTCGTTGACGGCCTCGGTGACGGTGCGCTTCAGCGCCGCCGCGCCACCCGGGCCGATGTCCGTGGCGACGTCGTGCGGATCGCGCCCCAGGCACAGGGCCGCGAGCAGCACCAGGCTGGAGACCTCCGGGCGCGACTGCGGGTCGTAGGTGATGTGGCGCTGCGCGTCGGTCTTCGCGCCGCGGATCAGCCGTGCGGTCTCATCGGCGGTGGCCGACAGCGTGATCGCGTTGCCGCGGCTCTTGCTCATCTTGGTGCCGTCGGTGCCCAGCAGCAGCGGCGCCGGTGACAGCAGTGCGTCGGGCTCGGGCAGCAGCCGCCCGTAGCGGTCATTGAAGCGGCGCGCGATCGTGCGGGTCAGCTCCAGGTGCGGCAGCTGGTCCTGGCCCACCGGCACCAGGTTGGCCTTGCAGAACAGGATGTCGGCGGCCTGGTGCGCGGGGTAGGTGAACATCAGGCCGCTGACGGCCGCCTGCCGCGAGTGGTTGATCTCGTCCTTGACCGTGGGGTTGCGGCTGAGCTCCGAGACCGACACCAGGCTCAGGAACGGCAGGAGCAGCTGGTTGAGCGCCGCGACCGCGCTGTGGGTGAAGATCGTGGCGGTCTGCGGGTCGATCCCGGCGGCCAGGTAGTCCAGCACCAGGTCGTCGACGTGCTCGCCGAGGTGTTCGGCCAGGTCGCGGTCGGTGAGCACCTGGTAGTCGGCGATGATCACCATCATCTCCACGCCCTGGCGCTGCAACCGGACGCGGTTGTGCAGGGTGCCGAAGTAGTGACCCAGGTGCAGCAGACCGGTCGGGCGGTCGCCGGTGAGCACCCGGAAGTCGTTGGGGCGCAAGGCGATCTGCTCCTCCAGCTCGGTGCTGCGGCGCACGGCGGTGGAGGTCTCGATCACGGTGGTCATGGTGTTCTCCTCGGTCTGGTGGCGGGGTCCGGCCGGGGCCCCGGGACGCGTGGAGAACACGAAAAAGGGCCGTCCATCCGAACGGCCCGAGACGTGCGTGCTGAGATGGCCGCTCCTAACCGGAGCGCCACCACGCGAAGCACGAACTGCGAATCACGCCGCCATCCTAACCCGCTCCGGCCACGCACTGCCCGTGGTATGACCGAAACCATCCCCGTGGTGGCGGCCGGTCCGGGGATGCGGTCACGGGATTTCCACGGTCATCGTCGTGTCGGTGATGGCGAACCCGAGCCGCTCGTACACGTGCTGCGCCGGATTGCCGACCGTGACGGCCAAACCCACCTCGCGCCGGCCCTGCGCGCTCAGCCACGCCATCGCCCGCTTCAGCAGCAGCCCGCCCAGGCCGGCGAATTCCGGTGCCGGGCGGCGGAACACATCGCCCACCCACGGGATGCCGTCGCGATCGTTGACCACCAGCCCGGCCCCGACCCGGTCGTCGGCGTCGACCACCAACGCGCTGCACCCCAGCACCGGCCCCAGCACCCGGCCGGTCAGCAGCGGCTGCAGCAGCTCCGCCAGCGCCTGCTGATCAGTGCCGGAGACCCGGTCGGGATGGCCCGACGGGTATGCCTCCCGCCACGGCTCCAGCAACTCCGAGGCCGGGCGATCGCAGTCCACCACCCGCATCGGCGCCGCCGGCATCAGCTCCGCCCATTCCGGCGGGGGCGGGTCGGCCCGCAGATCCCGCCGCATCGCATGCGCGTGTCGCTTCAGCCGCGCACCGTCGCGCACCAACGCCTCGCCCTGCTCCGGCGCGACGAACAGCTTCCACCCGGGCAACTCGGCGCGGAGCAGATCCAGCGCACCGGGCCCGTCGATGCCCAGCACCTGCGCGGTGCGCGGCATCGCGTTCGGGACGTAGGACACCGTCGTGGTGCCATCCGAGAGCAGCGCGGTGTCGCCGGCGTGGTTCTCCTGCATCATTCGACAAGCACTACACCCGAATCTCTCGTCAGGGCAACCGAAATAGCGTCGGGACGGACGTTGGGGGCCTGCCTCGCGCGGCAGGCCCCCAACGGTTCGGCTATCGGAGAACCGGTTTCACCGGCCGCTGCCTTCGTTGGTGGCCACGGCGTGCGCCGAGCCGTCCTGCCCGTACCCGTCCTGGCCCTTGCTGCCCTGCGCGTTGCCGTGCTGCCCATTGCCGTCCTGGCCGTGGGCGACGGCACAGTTCCCGCTCTCGCACGCCGGCGCGGGCAGTGTGACGGCGTCCCACGGCTGGTCCTGGGCGTGGGCGAGGCCGGCGGTGGTGCCGGTGAAGGCCGCGGCGAGCACGGCGGCGCTGAGGAATCGGCGCATGATCACATGTCTCCCAAATGCTCGGGCCCCTCCTGCGGGGGCCGGTGGCCCCAGGCCAACATCGACGGGCGGCTCGCGCCGACTGGATCACCACGACAGGCGAGTGGATCTACCCCGTCCGGCGGACGGGGCGCGGAAATTCCCTTGACATGCGCGGCGGGCGTGCCGCTAAGATCAACACCACTATGAAGAACTGACTTCGAGCTAGGCCCGCGTCCGAGGCTTCCGCGACCTGCTTCCACAGGCTCGCGTCGAATCATGCCCGGCGGGTAATTGCCATCGAGTCCCCTGGTGTGACGCCCCAGTGTCCAATGCTTCTCCTGCTTCCTCGTTCGTCCTCCGCGCACGCGATCTCGTCAAGTCCTATGCGGACCGGGCCGTCCTCGCCGGGGTGTCGCTGACCGCCTCGCCCGGCCAGCGCATCGGCCTGGTCGGCGAGAACGGCGCCGGCAAATCCACCCTGCTGCGCATCCTCGCCGGCGCGGAAGATCCCGACAGCGGCGAGCTCACCCGCCCCGACGACCTCGGATTCCTGCACCAGGAACCACCTTTCACTCCCGAAACGACGCTGGGGGCCGCGCTGGACGAGGCGCTGGCCGACCACCGCGCCGCGCAAGCCCGCCTGACCGAACTCGCCGACGCCCTCGGCGAGGCACCCGAGGACCCCGGGATCCTCGCCGCCTACGGCGAAGTCCTCGACTGGGCCCAGCAGCACGACACCTGGAACGCCGACCACCGCGCCGAAGTCGTCCTCGACGGGCTCGGCCTGGGCGGCATCACCGGCGACCGGCGCATCGGCACGCTCTCCGGCGGCCAGCGCAGCAGGCTGGGCCTGGCCGTCCTGCTGCTGCGCCGGCCGCGCGCGCTGCTGCTGGACGAACCCACCAACCACCTCGACGAAGCCGCCCTGACGTTCCTGCAGCAGCACCTCGCCGCGCTGCCCGGCGCCGTCGTGCTGGCCAGCCACGACCGCGTGTTCCTCGACGCGGTGTGCACCGACATCCTCGACCTCGACCCCGCCGTGGACGGGCCCACCCGCTACGGCGGCACCTTCACCGACTACCTCGCCGCCAAACGCGCCGAACGCGCCCGCTGGCAACAGCGCTACACCGCCGAGCAGAACGAACTCGCCGCCCTGCGCCACGCCGTGGACGTCACCGCCCGCCAGGTCAGCCACCACGGCATGCGGCGCGACAACGCCAAGATGGCCTACGACTACTCCGGCGGCCGGGTCCAGAAGCAGATCTCCCGCCGGGTGCGCAACGCCCAGCAGCGCCTCGACGACCTCACCGCGGCCCAAGTTCACGAACCGCCGAGCCCGCTGCGCTTCGCCACGCCCCTCACCGGCCGCGAAACCACCACCGATGTGGTGCTGCAGATCCGGGAAGCGGGCGTGCACGGACGGGTGTGGATCGACGAACTCGACGTCACCGGCACCGACCGGCTGCTGATCACCGGCGGCAACGGCGCGGGCAAGTCCACCCTGCTGCACCTGGCCGCCGGCCGGCTGGCACCCGACACCGGCAGCGTGCAGCGCCGCCACGACGTCAGCATCGGCCTGCTCGAACAGGACGTCACCTTCGCCGAACCCCGCAAGAGCCCCCGGCAGATCTACGCCACGCCCCACCGGGAGGACCGGCCCGACCTGCGCGACCTGGGTCTGCTCGCCCCGGCCGACCTCGACCGCCCCGTCGGCGTCCTCTCGGTCGGCCAGCGCCGCCGCCTGGCCCTGGCCCTGCTGCTCGCCGACCCACCACAGGTGTTGTTGCTGGACGAACCCACCAACCACCTGTCGCTGACCCTCGTCGGCGAACTCGAAGACGCCCTGCACACCGCGCCCGGCGCCATCGTCGTCGCCAGCCACGACCGATGGCTGCGGCGACGCTGGAACGGGCCCACCCTGAACCTGCACGACGGCCGAAGCGCCTGAGGGGAGCCGCCACCATGCCCAACACGCCCGACCCCACCCGGGTGCACCCCAGCACCCGGCCCGAACTGACCAACGTGGCCTTCCTGTCCACAGTGGTCAGCTCCCCGCTGATCGAGATCGGCGAGTACACCTACTACGACGACCCCGCAGGCGCGGCCGAATTCGAAACCCGCAACGTGCTCTACAACTACGGACCCGCGCGGCTGCGCATCGGCCGGTTCTGCGCGCTGGCCACCGGAGCGCGGTTCATCATGCCCGCCGCCAACCACCCCATGATCGGCTGCTCCACCTACCCGTTCACCATGTTCGGCGGCGACTGGGCCCGGGCCACCCTCGACCTCGCCACCAGCCTGCCCACCAAGGGCGACACCGTCGTCGGCAACGACGTCTGGATCGGCCGCGACGCCACCATCATGCCCGGCGTGCGCATCGGCGACGGCGCGATCATCGCCACCGGCGCGGTGGTCACCGGCGACATCCCCGCCTACGGCATCGCCGGCGGCAACCCGGCTCAGGTGATCCGCCGCCGCTTCTACGACGACGACGTCGAACTGCTCCAGCGCATCGCCTGGTGGAACTGGCCCGTCCAGACCATCACCACCCACGTGCGGACCATCATGGGCGGCGACCCCAAAGAGCTCGCAGCCCTGGCCCGACGGGAAGGGCTGCTCGATGACTGAACGTCACATCACCACCCCCGACGGCCTGCTGCTGTGGAGCGAATCCCGCGGCGACCCGGCGGACCCGCCGGTGCTGCTGATCATGGGCGCCAACACCAACGCGCTGGGCTGGCCCGACGAGTTCGTCGACGCCCTCGTCGCGCACCGCCTGCACGTCGTGCGCTACGACCACCGCGACACCGGCCGCTCCACGCACCTGGACATCACCGACTACGCCTTGACCGACCTCGCCCGCGATGCCGTGGCGGTCCTCGACGGCCACGGCATCGCCACCGCCCACGTCGTCGGCCTGTCCATGGGCGGCACCCTCGGCCAGCTGCTCGCGCTGGACCACCGCGACCGGCTGCGCACCCTCACCCTGATGCTGACCGCCGCCCTCGACGTCGACTTCGCCGACTCGATGCGCCGCGCCGTCGAAGGCGAACCCACCGACCTGCCCACACCCACCCCGAGAGTGGTCACCGCGATGGCCCACCGCACGGACCCCGCACCCGACCGCGCCACCGCGCTGCAACGCCGCATCGACGAGTGGCGACTGCTCGCAGGCGACGAAATCCCCTTCGACGCCGCGGAATTCCGCCGCTGGGAGAACGCCGCGATCGACCACGCCGGCAGCTACCGGCAACCGTCCGCGCACGCCTTCGCCACCCCGGTCCCCACCGAACGCGGCGCCGAACTGCGCCACGTCTCCACGCCGACCCTGGTCATCCAGGGCCCGCAGGACCCCATCAACCCGCCCCCGCACGGCCGGCACCTCGCCGACCTCATCCCCGGCGCCCGCTGCGCGACCATCCCCGGGCTCGGCCACGCCCTGCCCGGCGCGCTGCACCGCCAGATCACCACCACCATCACCGACCACATCGGACACTTCGAGAGGACCACCGCGTGATCGACCCCCGCCTGCGCGACCGCGTTGCCGTGATCACCGGCGCCAACAGCCCGCTGGGCATCGGCGCCGGCATCGCCCGTGCCCTGGCCCGCCAAGGCGTCAAAGTCGTGCTCGCCTCCCTGCCCGAAACACCCCCGACCCGCGACACCACCGGCGCCGACCGCACCTACGGCACGGCGAAGGCAACCGACACCGATCACGTGCGCGATGCCCTGCGCGCCGACGGCGCCGACGCCGAATCGCTGGCCGTCGACCTCGCCGACCCCGCCGTCGTCCCGGCGATCTTCGACCACGCCGAAACCCACTTCGGGCCGGTGGAGATCCTCATCAACAACGCCGCCCACTGCGTGCCCGACACCTTCCGGACCGACCCCGCGCGCGGCGCCACCACCGTCGCCGCGGCGAGCCTGGACGCCCACCACGCCGTCAACACCCGCGCACCCGCGCTGCTGATGGCCGAATTCCACCGCCGCCACCGGCGCCGCAAGGCCGGCTGGGGCCGCGTCATCAACATCTCCACCGACGCCGCGCCCGGCGCGGCCGACCAGATCTCCTACTGGGCGACCAAGAACGCGCTGGAATCGCTGAGCCGCTCCGCGGCCATCGAACTCGGCGCCGCCGGCATCACCGTCAACATCATCTCGCCGGGCCCGGTGCAGACCGGCTGGATCAGCGACGACATGAACACCCGCTTCGCCGAGTTCAGCCCGCTGGGCCGCGTCGGCCGCCCCGACGACATCGCCGACCTCGCGGTCTTCCTCGCCTCCCACCAAGCCCGCTGGGTCACCGGCCAGACCATCTACGCCGGAGGCGGCAAACGCATGATCTAGCGCCGTCCACTGTGTCCCGCCGATCGGCGCGGCAGGGAAAACCGGGAACGAAACACCGGAATGCCGGGGCGAAATCGTTGTTACGGTCCCGGCATGCCACGCCTCGTCGATCTCGCCGGCTACCGCCGGTTCTGGGCGGCGTCGACCACCTCGATCTTCGGCACCCACATCACCGGCCTCGCCGTGCAGATCCTCGCCGCGATCGCCCTGCACGCCACCGCGACCGAACTCGGCCTGCTCAACGCCGCACGCTGGATGCCGTACCTGCTGTTCGGGCTGCTCGACCTGCCGACGCTGGCGCTGCTGGTGGCGGTCGTGGGCGTGGCGTCGCTGTTCTTCGACGCGGCCGACCAGGCTTTTCTGCCGCGGCTGGTGCCCACGGGGCTGCTCACCTCGGCGAACGCCAGGCTGGAGCAGTCGGACGCGGTCGCGCAGACCGCCGGCCCGGTGCTGGCCACCGCGCTGATCAAGGTGCTGGGCGCGCCGCTGGCGGTGCTGGTCGACGCGGCCACCTACCTGATCTCCGGCCTCCTGCTCGCCTCGATCCGGGTCCAGGAACCCACCGCGCCAAGCACAGCCTGACCCCCGTGAGCGCATCTCACCGCACTGCCGAAACGCGGTCACCCACGGGCCGAGGCGCGCCTGCGGCGAGGCTGCAGGCGATCGCCACCAGCCACAGCAACACGCCGACCACGGCCAGTCGGTGCAGCCCAGCAACGAAATCAGCAGGTGCCTCCGGAGAGCCCGCGACCGCGCCGAACACCGCGACACCCAGCGCGGTCCCGGTCTGCCGCATGGTGTTGTTCACCCCGCTGGCCAGCCCCGAACGCCGCGGCCCGAGCGCGCCGACCGCGGCCGCCACCACCGGCGTGGTCAGCAATCCGGCACCGATCCCGCACGCGACCAGCACCGGAACCACCTCGGCGTAACCACCGCCCGGAGACGCCAGGGCCCAGCAACCCGATCCCGCCGCGGCGATCACCGCGCCGCACACCATGGGCACCCGGGGTCCGAAGCGCGCCACCATCCGCCCGGCCACCGGCGCCAGCAGCACCAGCGGAATCGACATCGGCAACAGCAGCACACCGGTGCGCGCCGGCGAGTTCCCGCCGAGGTTCTGCAGGTACAGCGACAGCACGAACAGCGTGCCGTTCATGCCGAGATTCATCAGCAGCGCCACCGAGTTCGCCGTCAGGAACGGCCGGTTGCCCAGCCACGAACGCGGCATCCGCCGCCCGGCCGCCACCAGCGCGGTCACAGCCAGCACCAGCGCTGCCACCACCGATGCGTCCAGCCCTGCCTGGCCGGCCTCGATCACCGCGAACACCAGCGCCGTCAACCCCGCGACCGCGCCCGCCAGCACCCCGACGCGCACCCGCTGCCCGCGATCGCCGGGCACATCCGGCACCAGCGCGCGAACTCCCACGACCGCGGCGATCACCACCGGCACGTTCAGCGCGAACACCGACTGCCAGCCGCCCCACTCGACGAGGAGGCCGCCCACCAGCGGACCGGCCGGCAACGCCAGCGACGACACCGCCGCCCACACCCCCAACGCCCGTGCCCGCGCCGCAGCATCCGGATACACCCCGGCGATCACCGCCAGGCTGCCCGGCAGCAGCAACGCCGCCCCCACGCCCTGCACCGCGCGGGCGGCGACCAGCGCCCCGAGCCCCGGAGCCAGCGCGCACCCCAGCGACGCCGCGCCGAAAACCGCCAGCCCGGCCAGCACCACCCGGCGGTGCCCGAAGCGGTCACCCAGCGCGCCACCGACCAGCAACATCCCGGCGATGGCCAGCGCATACCCGTCGACCACCCACTGCGTCCCCGCCATCTCCGCACCCAGCGCACCGCGGATGGCGGGCAGAGCCACGTTGACCACCGTGACGTCCAGCAGCACCAGGAACATGCCCGCGCACATCACCGCGAGCACCAGCACAGGAGAACCTCGTCTCTTCAACACGCACCGAGGCTGCACCCGCAACACTTCACGCCGGCCTGAAACGTCGTGGGCGCAGAATGGGCGCATGGCAGTCCAGGGAGACAGCGACATCGCACCGGTGGCCGCACTGTTCGCCGAACCCGGCCGCGCCAAGGTGCTGCAGGCGCTGGCCGACGGGCGGTCGCTACCCGCCTCGGTGCTGGCCGCGGAGGCCGGGCTGTCGGCCAGCGCCGCCAGCGCACATCTCGCCAAGCTCTGCGCCGGCGGCCTGATCGAGGCCCAACGCTCCGGGCGGCACCGCTACTTCCGGCTCGTCGACGACCGGGTCGCCGCCGTGCTGGAAGCCCTCGCCGCCATCGCACCGGTCGAACCGGTGCGCTCGCTGCGCCAGGGCACCCGCGCCGCCGCGGTGCGCGAAGCCCGCAGCTGCTACGACCACCTCGCCGGGAGGCTCGGCGTCACGGTCACCGCGGCACTGCTGGACCGTGGCGCGCTCGCCGCCGACGACGGCATCCCCGACACCCGCCGCCGCCCGCACGAGGGCCTGTCCGTGCAGCTCAGCGACCATCCCTACCGGCTCGGTCCGCACGCCGAAGAGGTCTTCGCCGCCCTGGGCGTGGACCTGCACGCCGTGCAGGCCGGGCCGTCGCGACGGCCGCTGCTGCGGTTCTGCGTGGACTGGAGCGAACAGCGGCACCACCTCGCCGGCCGGCTCGGCTCGGCGCTGCTGACCGCGCTGCTCGACTCAGACTGGCTGGCCCGCAAACCCCAGCAGCGGGCGCTGAAACTCACCGCGCACGGCGCCACCGGGCTGCAGACCGCGCTCGGCATCACGCCGGGCGAGCCCGGTCGGTCAACAGCCGCACCGCCAGCCCGGCCAGCACCGCGCCCATGAAGTAGCGCTGCACCCGCAACCATCCCGGGCGCCGCGCCAGCATGCCCGCCACCGACCCGGCAGTCACCACGATCAGCGCGTTCACCGACAGCGCCACCAGGATCTGCACCACGCTCAACGTCAGGCTCTGCAAGGCCACACCGCCCCGCGCGGGGTCGATGAACTGCGGCAGCAGCGACACGTAGAGGACCGCGATCTTCGGGTTGAGCAGGTTGGTCACCAGCCCCATCGCGAACAGCTTTCCCGGCCCGTAGGCGGAGGTGGGCACCGGCGCGAACGCCGACACCCCGCCCGGGCGCACCGCCTGCCACGCCAGCCACAGCAGGTATGCCGCGCCGGCGATCTGCAACGCCGTGTACAGCACGGGAACCAACGCGAACACCGTGGCGATGCCCGCGGTGGCCGCCGCCGCGTACACCAGGAACCCCACCGCCACGCCCAGCAGCGACACCAGCCCCGCCCGGCGTCCCTGCGTCAGCGACCGCGACACCAGGTAGAACATGTTCGGTCCCGGCGTGAGCACCAGCCCCAGCGCCACCACCGCGATCCCCGCCACCGCCGGAAATTCGACCACCACGCCACCTTCTCGCCGCAACGAACCGTCCTCATCGGACACTAGGCGGCCGCGGCGGCGGCACAAACGGCCAATTCGGCGGCACTGGCCTCACCTGGGCCGTGGTCAGTACTCGTCGTGGTACTTCACCTGCGGGCTGCCCGCCGGGGCCCCCAGGCCGGTGGCGCGGCCCTCGGGTTCCTCCCAGTCCTCCTGGCGCCCCAGGGCGGTCAGGTCCAGGAAGCTCGTGGTGCTGCCCAGCACGTCCATGCCCCGCCCGTAGGTCGAGTAGGTGTGGAACACGCGGTCGCCGACGCGCAGGAAGCAGCTCAGCCCGGGCAGCTCGAAGGGCTGCTCCCCGGAGACGTAGTAGCCGGTGCCGGCCCGCCGGTGCTCCTCGGCGGTGCGGTAGTTGTACTCCACCGGGCGCACCGACTCGTCCAGCGTCACGTGGAAGTCGTAGTTGAAGTCGCTGCCGTAGGAGGAATACCAGGGCACCGCCCAGCCCATCCTGGCCCGGAACGCCTCGATCTTGGCCAGCGGCGCGCGCGACACCAGCACCAGCGACGTGCCGCGGGCGTGCAGATGCGCCAGGTGCCCGATCTGGTCGATGAACGACGAGCAGCTCCGGCATGCGCCGTCCCACCTCGGATCGAACATCGCGTGGTAGATCACCAGCTGCGGCCGCCCGTCGAACAGCTCCGGCAGGCCGACCGGCCCGGCCGGGCCTTCGAACCGGTAGCCCGCGTCGATCTCGACCATCGGCAGCCGCCGCCGGTCGGCGTTGAGCGCGTCGCGGGCGCGGGTGAACTCCTTCTCCCGCACCAGGAAATCGCGGCGGGCCGCCAGCCACTCCTCGCGCGAAACGATGTCAGGAACGCTCATCACATACTCCGTCAACCTCGTGGTTCCGCCTGCACCACGGGTAGACCGGCGCGCGCCGCGAAACTCATCGCGCCAGCGCCCGGCGCGCGTGCCGCAAGAAGTCGCGTTCGGCCGCGTTGCCGGTCCCCGCGATCGCAGCGTCGTAGGCCCGCGCCGCCTCCTCGACGCGCCCCAGGCGGCGCAGCAGGTCCGCGCGGACGGTGTGGAACACGTGGTATCCGCCGAGGTCGAGCTCGTCCACCAGGGCCAGCCCCGCTTCCGGGCCCTCGACCTCCGCGACGGCGACCGCGCGGTGCAGCGCCACCACCTGGCTCGGTGACACCGCCAGCAACTGGTCGTACAGCGCCCGGATCTGCCGCCAATCGGTGTCGGCGGCGGTCGGCGCGTCGCTGTGCACGGCGTTGATCGCCGCCTGGATCTGGTAGGGGCCGGGCTGGTTGCGGCGCAGGCAGCGGCGCACGAGGGCCTGGCCTTCGGCGACGAGGTCGCGATCCCAGCGGCCGCGGTCCTGATCGGCCAGCAGCACCAGCGCGCCATCGGCGGTCGTGCGCGCCGCCCGCCGCGATTCGACCAGCAACATCAGTGCCAGCAGCCCCAGGACCTCCGGCTCGTCGGGCATCAGCTCGGCCAGCAGCCGCCCCAGCCGGATGGCCTCCGCGCACAGGTCCTCGCGGACCAGCCGAGGCCCCGAACTGGCGGTGTGGCCCTCGTTGAACACGAGGTAGACCACGGCCAGCACCGCGCGCAGCCGGTCGGGCAGGTCGACTTCGCTCGGCACCCGGTACGGGATCCCGGCGTCGCGGATCTTGCCCTTGGCGCGCACCAGCCGCTGGGCCATGGCCGGCTCGGCCACCAGGAACGCCCGCGCGATCTCCGCGGTTCTCAGCCCGCCGAGCAGCCGCAGCGTCAGCGCCACCTGCGCGCCGGTGGACAGCGCCGGGTGGCAGCACGTGAAGATCAGCCGCAACCGGTCGTCGTGCACGGGCCCCTCCTGTTCCGGCTCGTCGCGGGCGTGCAGCAGCAGCGCGGCCTGCGCGTGCCGGTCCTCTCGGGAGGCCTCCCGGCGCAGCCGGTCCACCGCCCGGTTGCGCGCCGTGGTGATGATCCAGCCCACCGGACTCGGCGGCAGGCCCGCCGACGGCCACTTCGCCACGGCCGTGGCGAAGGCGTCCTGGACCGCTTCCTCGGCGATGTCGATGTCGCCGAAGACGCGGACCAGGACCGCCACCGCGCGGCCGTGCTCCGCGCGGAAGACCCGCTCGACCTCCGCTACGCCGACGACCGGCACGTCTCGCCCTCGTCGTCCTGCAACGGCCGCACCTCGATGGGCAGGGTGATCGCCTTCGCCAGCTTGCGGCCCCACTCCAGCGCGGCGTCCAGGTCGGCCGCCCGGATGATGGTGAACCCGCCCAGGTGCTCCTTGCCCTCGGTGTACGGGCCGTCGGTGGTGAGCACGTCGGTGCCCGCCGCACGCAGCACGGTCGCGGTGGCCGGCGGGTACAGGCCCGCGGCGAACACCCACGCCCCGGCGGCCTGCATCTCGGCGTTCACCGCCTGCACGTCCCGCATGATCGGCTCCAGCACCTCCGGCGGCGGCGTGGGCCCGTCGGGCTGGTAGATACTCAGCAGGTACTGCTTCATCGGGTTCTCCTCGCGCTCGTGAAGCCGGCTCCGCCCCGGCTCCTCACCCACTACACGAACGGCTTAGCGCCGGATCGACACCACGGTGCGAAGAATTTCCGCGGGCCGCCACCCGGCACGTGAAGATGATCACGCGGCCGCCGGACTGTGGTCTGCCTCTCCGCGCCGGTCGCGGCTGAATCGGTCCGGCGCGCGGTCCACTGTGATCCGTGGCGGGCGCGCAACGGCACCGGCGCACTGGGGATAGCATCCGGCTAGGCAATCACCCGGCGAGCAGGAGAACGAAACCTCATGACCCAAGCTCCCGTCACCGTGACCGTTACCGGTGCGGCCGGTCAGATCGGCTACGCGTTGCTGTTCCGGATCGCATCCGGTCAGCTCATCGGGCCCGACACCCCGATCAAGCTCCGCTTGCTGGAGATCCCGCAGGCGGTCAAGGCGGCCGAGGGCACCGCGATGGAGCTCGACGACTGCGCCTTCCCGCTGCTGCAGAGCATCGACATCACCGACGATGCCCGCACCGCGTTCGACGGCACCAACGTCGCGCTGCTGGTAGGCGCCCGCCCGCGCACCAAGGGCATGGAGCGCGGCGACCTGCTGGAGGCCAACGGCGGCATCTTCAAGCCGCAGGGCGAGGCGATCAACGCCGGTGCCGCCGACGACGTGCGCGTGCTGGTGGTCGGCAACCCGGCCAACACCAACGCCCTCATCGCCCAGGCCCACGCGCCGGACGTGCCCGCCGAGCGGTTCACCGCGATGACCCGCCTGGACCACAACCGGGCGCTGTCCCAGCTGGCGCAGAAGCTGAACGTGTCGATCACCGACATCAAGAAGCTCACCATCTGGGGCAACCACTCCGCCACCCAGTACCCCGACCTCTTCCACGCCGAGGTCGGCGGCAAGATCGCCGCCGAGCAGGTCGAGCAGGCCTGGCTGGCCGACGAGTTCATCCCGACCGTCGCCAAGCGCGGCGCGGCCATCATCGAGGCCCGCGGCGCGTCCTCGGCCGCCTCGGCCGCCAACGCCGCCATCGACCACGTGCACACCTGGGTCAACGGCACGCCCGAGGGCGACTGGACCTCGGCGGCCGTGGTCTCCGACGGCTCCTACGGTGTGCCGGAGGGTCTGATCTCGTCGTTCCCGGTCACCGCCCGTGACGGCAAGTTCGAGATCGTGCAGGGCCTGGAGATCGACGAGTTCTCCCGCGAGCGCATCGACGCCTCGGTCAACGAGCTCGTCGAGGAGCGCGACGCGGTCCGCAAGCTCGGCCTGATCTGAGCCACCCGCGCAGAGCCGAAGTGGGCCGTCCCGGTTGCGGGGCGGCCCACTCCTCGTTGCGGATCCGGTGATATTCGGTTGCCGGGACCGGCCGCGGGGCAGGACCATCGGCGCATGGCCCATCCCCCGGAACTGATCACCCTCGAATCCGCGGTGCTGCGCCGCTGGCGCGGTGGCGATCTCGCCGAGATGCACCGAGTGGTCACCGAGGCCCTGCCGCACCTGCGGCCGTGGATGCCGTGGGCCGCCGGGGACTACTCGCTGGACACCGCCGTCGAATTCCTCGACCGCTGCGACCGCAACTGGCACACCGGCAGCGCCTACACCTACGCCATCATCGTCGACGGCGCGATCGCCGGCTGCGTCGCCATGGAACGCCGCATCGGCTCCGGCGGCCTGGAGATCGGGTACTGGCTGCACCCCGACTACACCGGTCTCGGCCTGGCCACCACCAGCACCGCCGCGCTGGTCGACGAGGCGTTCGCGCTGCCGGGCATCGACCGGGTGGAGATCTGGCACGACGCGGCGAACACCGCCAGCGGGCGCATCCCGCAACGCCTCGGCTTCACCTGCGTCGACCGCCGCAGCCCCAGCCGCGACCCCCGAGCGGGCAGCGAAGAGGGCATCGACGTCATCTGGCGACTGACCCGCCCGGCCCAGCGGTGACGCCCGAGGTCGCCACCGCCGCCGGCCGGATCCGCGGCCGCCACGACGCGATCCGCTCGTTCCTCGGAATCCCTTACGCCGCAGCACCGTTCGGGCCGAACCGGTTCCAGCCGCCCAGGCCGGCAGCGGCCTGGCACGGGGTGCGTGACTGCGTGGCGTTCGGCCCCATCGCGCCCCAGGACGCGGAACTGCCCGGCGCGCCGACGTGGTCCGGCGCCGACGACGTGCTCACCCTCAACGTCTGGGCGCCGCCGGCCGCGCACCGGCTCCCGGTGCTGGTGTGGATCCACGGCGGCGCCTACACCTTCGGCTCCACCGCCCAGCCCGACTACGACGGCACCGCCCTGGCCGCCACCGGGCTCGTCGTGGTCACCGCCAACTACCGGCTGGGTTTCGAAGGGTTCGGGCACCTGCCCGGCCATCCCGACAACCGCGGCCTGCTGGACCAGATCGCCGCGCTGCGCTGGGTGCGGGAGAACATCGCGGCATTCGGCGGCGACCCGGGCAACGTGACGGTCGCCGGGCAGTCCGCCGGCGCCGGATCGGTGGCGTGCCTGCTGCTCATGCCGCAGGCACGCGGGCTGTTCCGCCGCGCCATCCTGCACAGCGTCCCCGATTCCTACTTCACCACCGACGCCGCCGCGGCCATCACCGCCGAGATCACCACGCGGCTGGGCACCGATCCGGCGACGGCATCGCCCCACGAACTCGTCGCCGCCGCGAGCGAAGTCTCCGGCGGCCCGCAGCCCGGTTCCCGACGACAGTACGACCCGGTCCTGTTCGGCCCCGTCGTCGACGGCCGCACGCTGCCCGCGGCGCCACTGTCCACAGTGCACGACACGACCGTGAACCTGCTGGTGTGCCACACGACCGAGGAGTACTGGCTGTTCGACGCGCTGGACACCATCAAGCGCGTCGACACCGATGCCCAGCTGCGCGCCTTCGCCCACGCCATGGCCATCCCGGACACCGTCGCCGAGCACTACCGCACCCTCGCGTCCTCGCCGCGCGAGGCCTATCTCGCCCTGTTCGGCGACGCGATCTTCGCGGCCCACAGCACGCGGCTGGCCGAGCACCACGCACGCCACGGCGGGCGGGCGCACCTGGCCCGTTTCGCCCGCAGCCGCGCCGGAGTCCACGCCTGGCACGGCGCCGATGTGCCGCTGAACTTCGGCAACCTCACCGCGGCGGACTTCCTCCTCGGCGGCCCGCCCGACGACCACGACCAGGCCTTGTCCCGGCGCATGATGCGCGCCTGGCGCGACTTCGCCCGCACCGGCGACCCCGGCTGGCCGCCGGTCACCACCGGCGAAACCCCGGTGCACACCTGGGCGATACCCGGCGACCGGCTCGACCGGGCCGGCGGCGAACCCTGGCGCGCCATGCGGTGACCGCTCAGCCCGGCCGGTTTCCCATCGCCGAGGGCTGCAGCAGCGAGATCGGGTTGCCGTCGAGATCGGTGAAGGTCGTCATCCGGCCCCACGGCACGTCCTGCGGATTCCCGGCCTCCACCCCCGCGGCGCGCAGCTCCGCGATATCGGCGTCCAGGTCGTCGGTGTGGAACTGCAGGTGCACGGGCCCGCCGAATTCGCGCCCGTCGACGCTGAAGTCGACCAGCACCACACCGGTCTGCGCGCCGGGCGGGGCGACCATGACGAACTGGCCGTGCGGGCCGGCGATGTCCACGACCAGTTCGAAGCCGAGGACATCGACGTAGAACTCGCGGGCCTTGACGTGGTCGGCCACCGGCACCGACACGAACTGCAGACGTGAGATTCGCATGTCGACACGGTAGGTGCCGCCTACAGTTCGAGCACCAGATGCGGACGGGACCACGTGATCGCACCCTCCGCGGCAACCGTCCCCACCCGCTGAGCCCCGACCGACAGGTAGAAGCCCTCCGACGGCGGGTGCGACACCACGTGCACCCGCCGCAAACCCCGGGCGCGGGCCTGCATGCGGGCGTCGTCGATGAGCATCCGGCCCACGCCCCGGCCCTGCGCGGCGTCGTCGACGAACATGAAGTCGAGCTCGCCCTCGCCGGCGCCGCCGCGCCCCGGGACGATCACCGTGTAGAAGCCCATCGGCCGGCCCGCCTCGTCGCGGGCGACCCGCACCAGATGCGCCGCCAGGTACTCGGCGTCGATGCCCAGATCGGCCACCATCACCCGGTAGTGCCCGCGGTAGGCGCTGCTGGTCCGCACGATCCGCGTCAGCCGTTCGGCATCGGCGACCGTCGCGTCCTCGATCTTTATTGCCATGGCAACCAGTCAATACCAGCCCCACGACACCCGACGCGCCGGAAGCGCGGTTCACCACACCGACTCGATGGCTTCCTCGAGCGCCATCATCCGGTGCGGGCCGGCGAGGTGGCGGGTCGCGAACGCGCAGGAATACCCGTGCTTCCGCGACACCCACGCCGTGGAGCCGCCCAGGCCGCCCATGGCCAGGTCTCCGTCGTAGTGCTGCAGGCCCAGCGTCCACGTCACGTCGAAGCCGAGGAACAGGTCCCACCCGCTGACCTGCGGCCGGATGAACTCCCCGTGCAGTTCCCCGCCCAGCAGCCGCGCCACCGGCCCGTCGGCGTCGGCCAGTCCGGCGAAGAACCCGCACAGTGCCCGGGCGGTGGTGTGCATGCCGATCGCCGGGAACTCGGCGCGGCGCCAGCGTTCGGAGTTGTGCAGCGCCACGTCCAGCGCGCCGGGAGGTACCGCCAGCGCGCGGTGCGTCAGATCGCCGGGCTCGCCGAACTTCCAGGACTCCGGGTCGGCGACCTCCAGTTCCGCGACCCGGCTCAGGTCCGCTTCAGGAACCCCGAAGTGCGCATCCAGCCCCAGCGGTCCCGCGATGTCCTCCCGGAACACCGTCCCCAGCGAGCGCCCGGTGACCGACCGCACGACACCGTCGAGCAGATGACCGTAGGTCAGGCCGTGCTCGGCCACCGCCGTGCCCGGTGGCCATTCCGGCGCGGCCGCGGCCAGCTGCGCGCGCAGCCCGGCGTCGTCGAACAGGCCCCCGGCCGCGGCGGGGAACACCGGTTGCCCGGCCTGGTGGCTGAGCAGCTGGCGCAGCGTGGTCGCCGACTTGCCGGCCGCCGCGTAGTCCGGCCACAGCGCGGCCACCGGGGTGTCCAGCGCGATCCCGGCTTCGGCCAGCACCGTCAGCAGGGTCAGGGCGGCGAACGGCTTGCTGACCGAGTAGACGTGCACGAGCGTGTCCTCGCGCCACGGGCTGGTGCGCGCGGCATCGGCCCACCCGCCGGAGAGTCGCACGACCTCCTCGCCGCCGTGGCGCACCACCAGTCCGGCGCCGGTCTCGCGGCCGTCGGCCAGCAGCTGCGCGAAGGTCTCGGCGACCTTGGCGAACCGGTCGTCCACCACGCCCCGCGGTTCCATCGTCCTCCCGCCCCTTCGGTGTCCACTGTGGAACAATTCCGGAGGCCCCGGCTCGGTGACCGTCCGCTGACAACCAGACTATTCGGACGATCAACTCCTTTTTCGCGGTAAGCGAAAGCCTCGTCGCGACTCCCACCGATAGGGTGGCGTTATGTCCGAAACGTTCCGCCTGGTCCGCAGCGGAAAACTGTCCGATGTGGCCGAATACGCCTACGGCGCGGTCGTGCACCCCAGCGCACAGCTCGTCTTCGCCGCCGGAGCCTGCCCGCTCGACGAGTCCGGCGGCACCGTGGCCGTCGGCGACTACGCCGCACAGGCGCACCAGATGATGCGCAACCTCGAAACCGCCCTGGCCGACGCCGGGGCCCGGCTGTCCGATGTGGTCAGGACGACCGTCTACGTGGCCGCCACGCGGCAGGCCCACCTGGTGGCGACGTGGGAAGTGGTGCGCGACCACTTCGGCGACCACGACCCGCCCAGCACGCTGCTGGGCGTCACGGTCCTCGGCTACGACGACCAGCTGGTCGAGATCGACGCGCTGGCCGCAGTGGACCCCGGAGCCGGGACAGCAACCGGAAATCTGGGTGCGGATCCGGAAACCAATTGACAACCTGGTGGTCATGAACCATCAGCACGACGCCGCCACACCTGGGCCGCAGGCCCGGGTCACCACCCCCATCACCGCGGATCTCCTGCGCGGCGCGCTCGACCTGGAACGCACCGAGCACGGGTTGCTGCCGCACCGGCTGCCGGCCTGGGCGCGTGCGCAGTACACCGATGGGCAGCTGGCCATGGCCGAGTCCCAGCCCTCCGGCGTGCGGCTGGTCGTCAGCACCCGGGCCACGGTCGTCGAGCTGGACGTCCTCCCCACCAAGACCGTCTACCAGGGCCTCCCGCCTCGCCCCGGCAGCGTCTACGACCTGCTCGTCGATGGCCGCCTGACCGACCAGGCCAGCGCGCCGGGCGGCAACGTCGTGACCGTGGACATCGCCACCGGCTCCACCGAGACCCGGCCTGGCCCGGTCGGCACCGTCCGGTTCGCCGGGCTGCCCGACCGCGTCAAGGAGGTCGAGATCTGGCTGCCGCACAACGAGCTCACGCAACTGGTCGCCCTGCGCACCGACGCTCCGGTCGAGCCGGTGCCGACCGGGCGACGGAAGGTGTGGCTGCACCACGGCAGCTCCATCAGCCACGGCTCCAACGCGGCCAGCCCCAGCACGATCTGGCCCGCGCTGGCCGCCGCCCTCGGCGACGTGGAACTGATCAACCTGGGCTTCAGCGGCAGCGCCCTGCTCGACCCGTTCACCGCCCGCACCCTGCGCGACACCCCCGCGGACCTGATCAGCGTCAAGATCGGCATCAACGTTGTCAACGCCGACCTGATGCGCCTGCGCGCCTTCACCCCGGCGGTGCACGGCTTCCTCGACACCATCCGCGAAGGGCATCCGACGACGCCGCTGCTGGTCGTCTCGCCGATCCTGTGCC
The DNA here is from genome assembly GCF_056431645.1 of Saccharopolyspora sp. NPDC045839. Taxonomy (NCBI): domain Bacteria; kingdom Bacillati; phylum Actinomycetota; class Actinomycetes; order Pseudonocardiales; family Pseudonocardiaceae; genus Saccharopolyspora; species Saccharopolyspora sp. NPDC045839. Next base: position 351,096 of record NZ_JBWKKH010000002.1, on the reverse strand, counting down.
CCATCCACGAGGACACTCCCGGCCCCGGCGCGTTCGACGTCGACGCGCTCCGAGCCGGAAAGGTGCAGTTCCGGGCCACCGGCGATCCTGCGGAGCGCGCCGCCGGGAAGCTGACGCTGGGCGTCATCCGGGAGGAGCTCGCCCGCATCGTGAAGCAGCGCGCGGCCGACGACCCGAACCTGCACCACCTCGACGGCCTCGAGCTCTACGGTGAGGCGGATTTCGCCGAGCTGCCGCTGCCCGACCGGCTGCACCCGGACGCAGCCACCCACCGCCGCATCGGCGAACGCTTCGCCGAACGGGCCTTCGGCACCGACGGACCGTTCACCGCCGAACGAGCCCGCTGACTACGCGTCACCGCGCCGCCTACCTGCTGCGGAACCCGGAGGCAGGCGCCGCGGTGGCCTGAAGGCGTTCCGCCCGGCTACGCCGGCTCCACAGGTGCCTCCACGGGCGGCTGCGCCGCCGCTGCCCGCAGAGCACGCAGCTCCTCCGCCGCGGCGTCGAGCTGCCGTTCGGCGCGCTCCGCGCGTGCCAGCGACTGCTCCCGCGCGTCCTGCACCGCCGCCACCCGCTGCGCGGCGGCGGTGCGCTCGGTCTCCATCCGCTCCGCGGCCTCTGTCCGCAGCTGCTGGAGTTCCGCCGCCTGCTGCTCGCGCAGCACAGCGAGCTCGTCGCGGTGGCGCTGCACCTCCGCGCGCGCTTCTTCCGCTGCGCGCTTGAGCTCGTCCAGCTGTCCCTGCGCGGTCTCCGCCGCCTGCTCGGCGCGCGCCGCCCGCTCCACCGCCGCCGCCTGCTGCTGCGCCGCAGCATCCATCTGCCGCCGCGCTTCTTCTTGCGCCGCTTGGATTTCCGCGGCCGCGCTCGCCTTCGCCTGCTCGATGGAGCTGCGCGCGTCGGCGATCTGCCGCTCGGCGTCGCGCCGGGCCGCCGCGGTGGCGACCTCGGCTTCGTTGCGCGCCGCCTCGACGTCCTGCCGCGCCCGCTGCTCGGCTTGGCCCGCCCGTTCCACGGCATCATCCCGTTCCTTGCGGGCGCTTTCGGCCTCCTGCCCGGCGGTTTCCGCGGCCGCGGTGGCGTCCTCAGCCGCCGCCTCGGCGGCGCTGCGCGCCTGTTCGGCGTCGCGACGCTGCTGCTGCGCGGTGGCCAGGGCTTTCTCGGCCTGCGCGATGCGGTGCGCGGCTTCGGCTTGGGCTGCCTGGATCTGCGCCTCCGCAGCGCTGGGATCAGCGATCGTGCCGAGTTCGGCGATGCCGGCACGCAGATTCCGGGTCAATTGCTCCGACAGGAGCCGGTACTGCCGCAGCAGCTCCTCGGCCCGCAGTCGCGCGCTGTCGTACTCGACGGCCGCGACCGGCGAAACCTCGGCCTGCTCCTGCACGGCTTGCAGGCGCTGCCGTTCCTTCCAGGCCCGCCAGCGGGTGTGCTCGGGGAGATCGCAGTACTCCGAGGGGCGCCCCGGGCCGCCGGTGCGCACGACCTCCCGCGAGCATCCGGGAAACCGGCACACCCCTTCGGCCTGCTCCTCGGACGTCGCGTCGCGCACCTGCTGCTCACCCATGGCGCGGACGTTATCAACCGCGACCGGCGGCACGTCGGACCTGCTGGCGGGGCACGCCGCCGCCCTCGGGACCCGCTCCGGCATCACGACCTGCGTCCGGCCCGCCGCCTCTGGTCGGGGAGAATGTGGGGAGAACACCTCGCGGCAGGAGATCACGCACGTTGTCCGACCAGCACCAAGCCCCAACCGCCGATGGCGGTCTGCACGCCGACTGCGCGAACTGCTTCGGACTGTGCTGCGTGGCACTGCCCTTCGCCGCCTCGGCCGACTTCGCCGTGAACAAGGACGCCGGGACGCCGTGCACCAACCTGCTGGATGACTTCCGCTGCGGCATCCACTCACAGCTTCGCGAGCGGGGCTTTCCCGGCTGCACCGTCTTCGACTGCTTCGGCGCCGGGCAGAAGGTCTCGCAGGTCACCTTCGGCGGCACGGACTGGCGGCAGGCCCCGCGCACCGCCGGGAAGATGTTCGCGGTGTTCCCGGTGATGCGCCAGCTCCACGAGCTGCTCTGGTACCTCACCGAAGCCCTGACCCTGCCGGCGGCCGAGCCCTTGCACGACGATCTCCGCACGGCGCTGGAGGACACCGAAGCGCTGACCCGCGGCAGCGCCGATGAGCTCACCGATGTCGATGTCGCGGCGCTGCGCCACGACATCAACATCCTGCTGCTGCGCACCAGCGAGCTCGTGCGGGCCAAGGTCTCGGGCCGCAAGAAGAACCACCGGGGCGCCGATCTCATCGGAGCCAAGCTGCGCGGCGCCGACCTGCGCGGCGCCAACCTCCGCGGCGCCTACCTCATCGCGGCCGACCTGCGCGGGGCCGACCTGCGCTCGGCCGACGTGATCGGCGCGGACTTCCGCGACACGAACCTGCGCGGGGCCGACCTCACCGGCGCGCTCTTCCTCACCCAGGCCCAGCTCAACGCCGCCAAGGGCGATGCCGCCACGAAGCTGCCCCCAGCGCTTTCCCGCCCCGCGCACTGGTGATCCGCCGCGCTGCCGCTCAGCCGCCGAGGACGACGACGGAACGCGCGTGACCGGCTGGCCGTCGTCGACCCGCTGGGAGCCGTAGACGACCAGGGACCACAGCAGGCACGCGAATGCCGCGGTGTGCACGAGGGCGCGGACGATGTTCCAGGTGGCCCAGGTCTTCTCGAACGCGCTGCGCGCCGCGGCGAAGTCGGTGGTGGCCGTGGCGAGCCGGTCGTTGAGGGGAACGTTGACGGCTGCGGTGATGGCGAACGCGACCAGGTAGAGCACCAGACCGGCGATCAGCCACGGCAGCGCTGGGCGTCCGTATCCCTGCCAGGCCAGGAACACTGCCAGGGCGATGAGCGGGATCGCGCCTATGAAGGGCACCAGGAAGGCCGGGTTGAGGATGGCTTTGTTGATGTTCTGCATGGCCTCGACCAGGGTGCGGTCGGAGGAGCGGCGGAGGCCGGGCATGACCGCGTAGGCGAACCCGGCGAACAGCCCGGCCATCAGCGCGCAGGCGATCGTGGCGGACAGCATCGTGGCGGTCTGGAGGAATTCCAACGTTGATCTCCCGTTCGGGCGTGGCTCGCTGGGCGGCAGGCAGGGGTGCGGGTTACCGGCGGGTGCCGGGTTCGGGCAGCGGCCGGGGGCGGGGCGCGGCATCTCGGGCCCGCACTTTTAACTTCCATTGATGTACTGTGTCCGCAGTGGTTAAAACGTAGTACTGCATTCACAGTGGCGTCAACGAGTTTCGGGAGACCGACATGCGACAGAACCCCGCCCGCCGCACCGCCCTGCTGGATGCCGCGATCGAGGTCCTCGCGCGGGACGGGTCGCGCGGGCTGACGCTGCGTTCCGTGGACAAGGAAGCGGGCGTTCCCACCGGCACGACGACCAACTACTTCGCCAACCGCGCCGAGCTGCTCCGCCAGATCATGGCCCGCACCCACGAGCGCCTCACCCCGGACCCGGTCGAGATGGCCGAGACGATGAAGGCCGCGCCCAGCCGCGAGCTCACCGCCACGCTGCTGCGCCAGCTCGTCGAGCGGATGCGCGGCGACCGCAGCAGTCACCTCGCCATGCTGGAACTGCGCCTGGAGGCCACTCGCCGACCGGAGCTGCAGGACGACCTGACCGCCATCTTCGCCGACATGCTCAAGAGCAACATCGACTGGCACCTCGAGGTCGGCCTGCCCGGCGACCGCGCCACCGTGCTGCAGCTCTACCTGGCCATGCTCGGCGTCATCGTGGACGACCTCACGGTCCCCGGACTGCTGGAGCCGTACGGCATCGACAAGATCGTCGACGACCTGGTGACTCGAAGCCTGCCGGAGAGCTGACCGGAGCACGGTCGCCCGCCCGCTCATCGGCGGGCGGCCCTCCGCCGGTCTCCGATGATCTTTTGGCAAGATCGCCGGGGCTGCCGGAGATCGTCGGCGAGGTCCCCTGTGTGGCCCCAAGAGCAAGAAGGTCTTCGGTGGGGTCAGCGACTTCACCGCCACCCACGGCCCGGAGCCGCGGATTCTCCAGAACGTGCCGGTCGACGAGCTGCGCCGCAGCAACGCCGCGATGGCCGAGGCGATCTTCCTGCCGACCTTGCACGCCGCCAGGGGTCTGAAATTCCCGGTGGTGTTCCTGGTCGGCTGCGAGGACGGCCTGCTGCCGCTGCCCTGGCCGGGCACCGAATCCACCAAGGAAGAGGTAGCCGAGGAACGTCGCCTGTTCTTTGTCGGCATGCCCCACGCCCAGGGTCACCTCTACCTCACCGGGCGCGGCAACGGCGAACGATCCAGGGCTCCCGGCAGGACAGAACCCGGCTCCCCGTTCCTGTCGCGTCTCGCCGACGCGATCACCAGCACCGAATCCGCCGCCCGCCGCCCGCGACCGGCCCGGCTTCCCTGCTGTGATGGAACAATTCCCTGGCCGAACATGCCCAGCCGCGACTGGTAGTCCAGACCCATGGATTGCGCCGCATGCTCACCTGTCGGGCGCCGAGTGCCAGATCAGATGCATCTTCCCGGCGTGGGAGAACAGGTCGACTGCGCTTTGCGCGGAGGTGAACGTGCCACGCATCCCGCCGTCCACACCAACCAACTCGGCGTGATCGTCGAACTGCAATCCCCACGCGATCAGCTCGCCGTCGCGCCCGAACCGGTCTTCGACCTCTTCGACGAGAGCAAACATCCGAGGCGCGCACACGCGTACCAGCTCGTCCATCCAGTCCGCGAACGTCCACGATTGCCGTTCTTTCGGCGAGTTCTCCCCCATTGCCGACCTCCTTGTCGCTTGTGGACAGTGTCCACCAACCGTATCGATAGACGTCTCATGACGTAACTAACTGATCAGGTGAAAGTCACGGAGAGCAACATGGTGGATGATGTGCGTGACCAAGGAGGTCCAGGTGATTGTTCGGAGTGACCCATCGCCCCTGCGATGGCTCATCGGTGTGGAGCTGGCCCGGTATCGCAACGAAGCGGGCATGTCGTTGGCCGTCGCCAGTGCGAACACGGGGATGTCGAAGGCGAAGATCGGCCACATGGAAACCGGCCGCCAGCAGCAGGCGCCGGATGACATCGCACTATTGCTCAAGACCTATGGAACCGAACTCCGCGACGTAGATCGGCTGACGACCCTGACCGGCCGGGCCGACCAGGCCACCTGGTGGGGTCCGTGGGCACACGTCGTCCCGGACTGGTTGAAGACGTTCGTAGGGCTCGAAGGTCTGGCCGAGCGCGAGTTCGTCTTCGAACCGATCATCATTCCTGGACTGCTGCAGACCGAGGAATACGCCAGCGCGACAACAGCCGACACACCACGAGTTCGTCAGGACCACGGCGAGCGCTTCGTCAGCTTCCGCATGGCACGCACCCGACGCCTCAACGACGCGCAACGCCCCTTGCATCTGCACGCCGTCATCGCCGAGGCCGCGCTACGGCTGCGGGTCGGCGACGACGAACTGCACCGCAACCAACTCCGGCACCTCATCGACATGGCGAGGAAGCCCACCGTCACGATTCAGGTCGTCCGTCCCGAAGACGGCCTACACACCGCGTTGACCGGGCAATTCATCGTGCTCGACTTCGAGAACGTCCGGTCCATCGCATATGCGGAACTGCATGACGGGGCGATCTACATCCAGGACTCGGAGCAGGTCGCCTCCTATACGATGGCTGCGGAAAGTTTGCAGCGTGTCGCGCTGAGCCCGCAGCAGTCGATCACGCTGCTCAAGAGCATGCTGAAGACATAACCGGTGAAGAGGAGCTGCCATGTTGGGCCCGTTAAGCACTGCAACGTGGCGGAAGTCCAGCTACAGCGGGAACAACGGCACCTGCGTCGAGGTGGCGTTCTCGGGCGGTGGGATCGCTGCTCGTGATTCGAAGGATCCCGCCGGTGGAGTGCTCGTGTTCGGCCCATCTGCATGGTCTCGCTTCCTCGGCTCGCTCACTAACGGCACTTTCGACCGGCCCTGACCCACGGCGCACAAGCTCGGCCACGCGATCAGGGCTGACCCGTGAGACGGGCGCGGGCTTCGCCCAGCGCGAAGCCCAGCAGGTTCAGTCCTCGCCACTGCTCGGGGTTCTCGCAGCGCGGATCGTCGGCGGCGAGGCCGATGCCCCAGATCGAGTCGACCGGGCTGGCCTCCACCAGAACTCGGCCACCGGTGCCCAGCAGGAAATCCCGCAGGTCCGGGTTCTGGCGGAACTTCTCGACGCAGGCCGTCAGCACGATCTCGTAGCGGCACTCCTCCCAACAGCGCTGGTCGAATCCGCGCACGCCACGCCCCAGCTGCTTGGCCTGCCGGGGATGGGACGCCCGCAGGATCTCCTCCTCGCTGCCGGCGTCGCCGAACAGCACCGCCTTGCGCCACATCATGTAGTGCTCGGCAGTGGCGAACCTCCGGCCGTCCACCGTGAACGGCGCGGGCCACCACTGGCTCAGACAACCGCGCCCGACGCGGCCATCGCGCTCGGGCCGATGGCCCCAGAAGTACAGGAACTTCACGCGCCGGCCTCGCCGCACCCGGCTGATCACGTCGCCGACGTCCGCTGGGCCGATGTCCATGTGGGACAGTCTTCCCGTTCAGGTCGGCTGCGGGCCAACGAATTCGTGCACGGCTGTCGACGAGCCCGGCACCGGCGGATGCCATGATCAGCGCATGAGTCGCCCCATCACCATCATCACCGGCGCCAGTCGCGGCATCGGCGCGGCCACGGCGTCGTGGCTGGCCCGGGCCGGCCACGACCTCGTGCTCGGATACCGCGACCACGACAGCGGCGCCGAGCGCGTCGCGGCCGAGGCCCGCGGGCACGGCGCCCGGTGCGTGCTGGTGCGCGTGGACGTCCGCCGCGAGGCCGATGTGGACCGGTTGTTCGCCGACGCCGCGGACCAACTGGGTCCGGTCACGGGGCTGGTCAACAACGCCGGGCTCACCGCGCACATCGGCGATCTGGCCGACACGCCGGTCGAGGTGATCCGTCGCGTCATCGACGTCAACTTCCTCGGCGCGGTGCTTTGTGCGCGCCGCGCCGCGCAGGTCATGTCCACCCGCCGCGGCGGCGGTGGCGGGGCCATCGTCAACATCTCCTCCAGCGCCGCAACGCTCGGATCGCCGCACGAGTACGTCCACTACGCCGGAGCCAAAGCAGCCGTGGACGCGCTGACGATGGGCTTGGCGAAGGAACTCGCCGACGAGGGCGTGCGCGTCAACGCCGTCGCTCCCGGACTGGTGCGCACCGACATCCACGCCAGCGCGGGAGCGCCGGAACGCATCGACACGGCGGTGGCACGCGTGCCGTTCGGCCGGGCCGGCGAACCCGACGAGATCGCCCCGGCGATCGGCTGGCTGCTCGGCCCGGAATCGGCCTACACCAGCGGGGCGGTGCTGCGCGTCGCTGGCGGCCTGTAGCGGCGAAAACCTGTTGTCCGCGACCGTAGGGTTGCTCTCGTGCAACGCGAATCGGTGCTCGTCAACTTCGTCTACTGCCATCCCGTCGGGCACGCCGTGGAGGCGCTGCAGTCCTGCCTGGGATATCGCCGCGCGAACCCGGATCGGCGGATCGCGGTGGTGCTCAACTCCGCCACCGCCATCGACCTGGCCGCCTGGTGCGACGCGATCGACGAGGTGTACACAGTGGACATCGACGTGTTCGAGCCGCCGACGGCCGACGTCCTCGCGCACATCCCCGCCGAATGGGACTGGGTCGTCGACGATCCGCGCGGCCACCAGAAGTGGCAGCACGACTTCTTCCCCGGCCTGCAGCGCTACTACGAGCTGTCGGCCGAGCACTTCCGCACCACCGGCGGGCACACGCAGGTCGGCGCGCCCGAACCGGCCTACCAGGCACGCAACCCGCTGAGGCTGAACCTGCCGGCCGCGGCGCGCGACTGGGCCGCCGAGCTGTTGCCGCAGCACGACGCGCCGACCATCGCGGTGCTGCCCGGCGGCAGCGCCGAACGGTGGCGCTACCCGTCGCTGGCGTCGTGGCAGCGGATCCTCGGCGCCATCACCGACCGCTGGCCGCAGGCGCGGATCTGCTTCACCGGCAAACTCGCCGACGACGGCCGCACCAGCACCGGGTTCACGCGCGCGGAGTTCGACGCGCTGGCCGCGACCGTCCCGAACGCGGCGTGGGCGCTGGACGTGCCGCTGGACCGGCAGCTGGCCGCGATGCAGCGCTGCGACATGCTGCTCTCGCCGCACACCGGGTTCGCATTCGCCGCGCTGGCCGTGGGCACCCCGTGGCTGGCGCTGGCCGGGAACGACTGGGCGGAGTACTACTTCAACCCGGGCGTGCCGTTCTACTCGGTGCTGCCGGACCTGGCACGCTTCCCCTGCTACGTCATGCTGGGCAACACGCCCGAACCCGTCGACGACGACGGCCCGCGTTCGCCCAGCATGTCCGCGGCCCGCATCGACGCCGACCTCCCCGAGCTCGTCGACGGCGTGGCCCGCCTCTACGACGGTGCCGCGGACTTCGATGCCGCGATGCGCGATCACGCCACCCGCCTGCACGAGCTCTTCGGCGGCCGCACGGAACTGATGTACTCGGTGGACGACCTGCTGACCGCCTACCTGTGACGAGCGCCAGGGCCGGTCCGAGTGCCGCGCAGTACCCCCTGCAGCCGAATGCGCGACCTCGGACACGGCCCCGGAGACACCTCCGGCCGGCAAGCGCCTCCGATGGTTGGACCGCGCCGGGCCGCGAAACTCATCGCGACCGCTAAGATCTGGTGCCAGGCCTGCTCCAGTGGCCGTTCACGCCGCGCTCACCCCGGCGTTCCCGCCGCATCCGGCGACGACAATCACCGCACTTCCATATCCGTTGCAAGGGTTCGATGGTGGAGGCCGGCATGTCGTCGCCAGCAGATTTCGTCGTGATCACCGGTGGCCCCGGGGCGGGCAAGACGACGCTCGTCGAGCGCCTCGCCGCCGCCGGATGCGCCTGCTCGCCGGAGGCGGGCCGCGGCGTCATCGCAGATCAGCTGGCCACCGGAGGCCGCGGCCTGCCCTGGGCGGACCGGGCGTTGTTCGCAGAGCTGATGCTGCAGCGGGACCTGCGTTCCTACCGGCAGGCCCGCCGCCGGTGCGGACCGGTGATCTTCGACCGCGGGCTGCCCGACATCGTCGGCTACCTGCGGCTGAGCGGCCTGCCGGTGCCACCGCACGTGGATGCCGCCGCGCGGCGGTTCCGGTACCGCAACCGCGTGCTGATCGCCCCGTTCTGGCCGGAGATCTACCGCCAGGACGGCGAACGCAAGCAAACCCCGGCGGAGGCCGAACGCACCTACGAGCACATGGTCGCCGCCTACACCGACTACGGCTACGAACTCGTCCACCTACCGCGAACAACGGTCGCCCAGCGCATGCGATTCGTCCTCGACGAACTCGCCGGCGACGCGGACATCGGCAGGTGAGCAGCCGGCTCATCCCGACAGCGACGGGCTCCTCTAGCTGTGCGCGCGGTAGAGATCGGTGAGCAGGGCGACGGCGGCTTGCGCGGCCGGGTGCGGGTCGTCGCGCCACCAGATCAGGCGGACCGCGATGGGCGCGGCGTCGCGCAGCGGGCGGAAGACCACACCGGGGCGCGGGTATTGGTCGACGGTGCTCTCCGCGGTGATGCCGACGCTGCGACCGGTGGCGATGGTGGTGAGCCAGTCGTCGAGTTCGTGGGTGTACTCGACGGCAGGCCGGTTCTCCGGCGGCCACAGTTCGGTGGTAGTGGTGCCGGTCCGGCGGTCGATGAGGAGCGTGCGTTCGCTGATCTCGGCCAGCCGGATGGAACGGCGGCGGGCCCACGGATCGTCGGACGCCACCGCGCAGAACCGGCGTTCCAGGCCGACGATGACGCCGTCGAAGCGGCGCTGGTCGGGTTCCGTGCGCACCACGGCGACGTCGCACGCGCCTTCGGCGAGGCCACCGGTGGCGGAGTTGGTGCGCACCAGGCTCAGCTCGACGTCCGGGCGAAACCCGGGCCACCTGCGCTGGAAGTCCACCGTGTGGCGGCCCATGGCCGACCAGGCGTAGCCGATGCGCAGCCGCGTGTGCCCGGAGGTGGCGTCGCGCACCAGGTCGTCGGCCTCGGCCAGCAGCCGCCGGGCGCGGGCGATGACCTGCGTGCCGACGGCGGTGGGCACGACCTCGCGGCTGGTGCGGCGCAGCAGGCGGACGCCGAGGGCGGATTCCAGCGAGGCCAGCGTGCGGGAGACGGCCGCCTGCGAGACGCCCAGCTCGATGGCGGCGTCGGTGAAGGTGCCCTCGTCGGCGATCGCGACCAGGCAACGCAGCTGCCGCAGCTCCACATCCATAACCCAAGCGTATAGCTGGCGCGTCGGATGCATTTTGCGGAAGCACCGCGGCGGCGCAGGCTCTGTGCCATGCAGACGACAGCGCATGCGCGGCAGCCCGTGGCGATCCCGGCGCCCACCGCGGAAAACGGCGGCCGCTACGCGGGAATCGCGATGATGGTCGGCAGCGGGCTGTCCAATCAGATCGGTGCGGCGATCGGGTCGCTGGCGTTCCCGGTGATCGGGCCGGCCGGTGTCGTGGCGGTGCGGCAGTGGATCGCCGCCGTCGCGCTGCTGGCGGTGGGGCGCCCCCGGTTGCGGGCGTTCACCTGGCGCCAGTGGCAGCCGGTGCTGCTGCTGGCGGCGGTGTTCGCGACGATGAACCTGTCGCTGTACAGCGCGATCGACCGCATCGGCCTCGGTCTTGCGGTGACGCTGGAGTTCCTCGGGCCGCTGGCGGTCGCGCTGGCCGCGTCGCGACGCGTGGTGGATCTGGGGTGCGCGGTGGTCGCCGCCGCGGGCGTGGTGGCGCTGACCCGGCCCCAGCCGACCACGGACTACGTCGGCATCGGACTGGCGCTGCTGGCCGCGGCGTGCTGGGCGTCCTACATCCTGCTCAACCGCTCGGTGGGCCGCCGGTTGCCCGGTGCCGAGGGCACCGCTGCCTCGGCCGGACTGTCGGGTCTGCTGTTCGTGCCGATCGGCATCGCGGTGCTCATCCAGCATCCGCCGACCCCGGCAGCGCTGGGCTGCGCGGCCGCGGCGGGCATCCTCTCCTCCGCCGTGCCGTTCCTGATCGACATGCTGGCGCTGCGGCGGGTTCCGGCGCAGTTCTTCGGCATCTTCATGAGCATCAACCCGGTTCTGGCGGCCGGCGTGGGGCTGGTGTTCCTCGGCCAGAACCTGCAGGTGCTGGAGTGGCTGAGCATCGCGGCGATCGTCGCCGCGAACGTCGTCAGCGTCGTCACCACGCGCCAGTAGCGGCGCGCTCGTCTTGTGGAAGTCTTGACCTGGGCGACGCCGCGGGTGACCTGATGTCCAGCGGCCGCACCGAACGCGCGGTGCTGGACATCAGGGGCAGCGTGAGCCGCTGCAACGCTACGTCGACGTGCGGCGCCTAGGCGCCAAGACAGGGCACGGCTTCTACGACGACTACGGTTCCTGATCTCCGCCCGGCTGGTCGAAGGGCCGGGCGGGATCAGGCGCGGGGCTCACGCTGACCGTGGTCTTAGCAGCTCGAACACGCTGGAGAAACTGTCCTGCCCACGGCCTTCTGCCGACCGCCGGTCGAGCAGTGCCTTCAGCGGCTCGTGCACGTCGGTGGCGATGCCGTTGGCACGGCTGAGACCGATGAGGCTGTCCACCGCGGCCCGGTTCAGGTCGACCGTGGAGACCCCGTCCGCGTATGTCGCTGACGTCGCCTCGCGAGCCAGCTCGGGCAGGAACTCCGCCATCCCGTTCAGCCACCGGGCCGCCAGCGGGGCGAACACCGCGGGAGTGGTGCCTGCCGCGGTGACCAGTGCCGCAGCGTGCAGGAACCCGGTGAGGGCCGCGTATCCGGTGCCCAGCAGGGCCAGGTCGTGGATCTCCGCCGAGCCGGGGTCGGTGCCGAAGTAGTGCGCGGGCGCCATCACTTCCAGCTCCCGCCGGTAGGTGGCGAACGCCTGCGCGGAGCCGCTGTAGACGAAGAAGCCCGCCTCGGTGGCGACGGTCTCGGGCAGCGCCATCATGGCCCCGTCGAGGTAGTCGGCGCCGTGCCCGGCGGCCCAGGCGGCCAGGTCCCGGGCCTGGCCGGGAGTGGTGTTGGCGAGGTTGACCACGGTACGACCGCGGAGCGCGGACGCGGCCGGACCGAGGGTTTCCCGGACCGCGTCGCGGTTCAGCAGCGGCGCGATCACCAGCTGCGCGGCCGCGACCGCATCGGTGACGGTGGCCGCGCGGGCGGCGCCCTGCTCGATGAGCGCGTCGGCTTTCGCCGCACTGCGGTTCCACACGGTCGTTTCGTAGCCGGCCGTGATGAACGCGGTGGCGATCGGCGCGCCCATGCGCCCGAGACCGAGGACCGCCACGCGCGGCTTGGTCTGCTCAGGCATTCCGCTCGCCCTTCGTGATCGTTTCGATGACGCTCGCGATGCCGCTCGCGCCGTGACCGCCGACCGCGGCCCGGTCCAGCAGAGCCTTGAACAGGTCAGGCACGTCGGTGCCGATGCCCTGCGTCCTGCTGGTGTCCACGAGGTGCTCCATCGCGGCCCGGTGCACCTCCACGGTGCCGTCGTCGTCGGGGAACCGGCCGTCTTCGACGTGACGGGCGTGGTCGGCCATCAGCGAGGTGACGAACGGCATGTGTTCGGTCGCCACCGCTGCGAACGCGGTCGGGTCGACGCCTGCCGCGGCCACCAGGGCGATCGAGTGGTAGAAGCCCGCCAGCGCGCCCCAGGCCAGGCCGAACAGCGCGGTGTCGTAGACCGGGGCCAGCGCCGGGTCATCGCCGAGGTGCACGGCGTTCCCCAAGCTCGCCAGCACTGCCCTGTCGGCGGCGAACGCCTCGCGCGAGCCGCTGAAGACGAACAGCGCCTCGGGACGCCCGACCAGCCGGGTCCCGCTCATTGCGGCGCCGTCGAGGTAGGCCGCGCCGTGCTCGGCGGCCCAGGCGGCGGCCTGGGCCGCTTCCTCCGGAGTGCCGGAGGTCAGGTTCACGAGAACCCGGCCGCGCAGGCTTTCCGCGACCGGGCCGAGCACCTCGCGCACGGTCGCGTAGTCCGGCAGGCAGACCACGACCAGTGGACTCGCGGTGACCGCTGATTCCACTGCGGCCGCACGGACAGCGCCTTGGACGAAGAGCGCGTCGGCCTTCGCGGCGCTGCGGTTCCACACCGTCGTGGTGTGGCCGGCGGCGAGGAATGCCTGGGCGAGCCGGGCGCCCATCTGCCCCAAGCCGATCACGGACACTGTGGACTGTTCGTGGTTCTCCGACATGTGGTTCTCCTGTCGTTCGGTGTGTTCTCACCTTGCCGACCAGGGCTGTCGGGACCCTGGCGGGTCGCTGGCGGTTCCGGATGGCCGCTGTCGGCCGGTTACTGTGCCGCCATGTACTTCTCCGTGCTCGGCCCGCTGGCTGCCTGGACGTCGGCCGGGCAGCCGGTCGACGTCCCCGAGGCGAAGGTGCGCGTCCTGCTGGCCGCCCTGCTCGTCGATGCGGGGCGCACGATCACGGCGGACCGGCTGGTGGACGACCTGTGGGGCGATCGGCTGCCCGGAAACCCGGCCGGTGCCCTGCAGACGAAGATCTCGCGATTGCGGCGCGCCCTGGCGAAGGCCGAACCGGGGGCAGAGCTGCTGGTGGAGTCGCGGCCCTCGGGATATCTGCTGCGCATCGGCCCTGGGGACGTGGATTCCCTGCGGTTCACCGACATGACCGACGCCGCGCACGGCACCGATGACCCGCGTACCAGGGCGAACCTGCTGGCGGAAGGCCTGGCCCTGTGGCAGGGAGACGCCTTCGCCGGCCTGGGCGACCTGGATTTCCTGCGCGCCGCTGTCGCACGGCTGGAGGAGCAGCGGCTGACCGCTCTGGAAGCGCTCGCCGAGACCCGGCTCGAACTGGGCGAGCACCGCACCCTCATCGGTGAGCTGAGCGAGCTGGCGGCCCGCCATCCCCTCCGGGAGCGGCTGCGCGCCGTCCAGCTCCGGGCGCTGTACCGGGCGGGGCGGCAGTCCGAGGCCCTGGCCGTCTACACCGAACTGCGGAACCGGTTGGCCGAGGAGCTGGGCGTGGATCCGGGGCCGGAACTGGCCGCCGTCCACCAAGCGATCCTCACCCACGATGCCGAGCTGGCGGCCGCCCCTGCCGCCCGCCGCGAACTGAAGGGTTGCGGCGACCTCCCGGTTCCGCTCACCGCCTTGGTCGGCAGGGAGGAAGCGGTGCCCGCGGTGTGCCGGCTGCTCACCGCCCACCGGCTGGTGACGCTGACCGGCCCGGGCGGGGTGGGCAAGACGCGGCTGGCGCAGGAGGCGGCCGGCCTGGCGGCCGGTGCTTATCCCGACGGCGTCCGGATGGTCGGCCTCGCCGGATCGACCGAGGTGGCCGAGCAGGTGAGCGCGGCGTTGGGCATCCGGGAAGAGGGACCGGCGGGGCTGGAGGACGCGTTGCGTTCGCGGCGTTTCCTGCTGGTGCTGGACAACTGCGAGCACGTCATCGACTCCGCGGCCGAGACCGTGCGCCGGATCCTGACCGCCGCGACGGGGATCGGTGTCCTGGCGACGAGCAGGGAACCTCTCGGGCTGGCCGGCGAGGCGGTGTGGAACGTTCCTCCGCTGAAGCAATCCGACGCCGAGCGTCTGTTCGCCGAACGAGCCGCGGCCGCCGCACCCGGATTCGTCGTCGCCGAAGGCGACGCGGAGGCCGTCGCGACGATCTGCCGCCGCCTCGACCGGCTACCGCTCGCGCTCGAACTGGCCGCGACCCGGGTCCGCGCTTTGGGCGTGCGCGAGTTGTCCGCCCGGCTGGACGACAGGTTCCGCCTGCTCGACGGCGGCCATCGCGGCGTGCCGCCGCGCCAGCGAACCCTGCGGGCGGTGATCGACTGGAGCTGGGAGCTGCTCAACGACGACGAGCGGGCGCTCCTGCGCGGCCTGTCGGTCTTCACCGGCGGCTGCACCCTCGAAGCCGCCGAGGCGGTGTGCGGCGGTGGCCGGGACGTCCTCGGCCCGTTGATCCGGCTGGTGGACCGCTCGGTCCTGACCGTGACCGACGACCAGCGGTACCGGCTTCCGGAGTCGGTGTCGGCCTACGCATCGGAACGCCTGGCGGAAGCGGGCGAGCTGGACGCGCTCCAGCTGAGCCATCATGCCTACTACATGGAGCTGGCCGAACAAGCCGGGGACCACCTCCGCGGCCCCGAGCAGCAGCGCTGGCTGACACGCCTGGACCACGAAAGCGCCAACCTGCGTGTTGCCCTGGACCGTGCCGTGCGGCGGGAAGACGCCCCTGGCGCCCTGCGCCTGGCGGTCGCCTCGGCCTGGTACTGGTTCCTGCGTGGCCGGCTGAGCGAGGCACGGCGGTCGCTGGAGGAAGCGCTGCAGGTCAGCGACGACGCCCGGAATCCCCTTCATTCCCAAGCCGTTCTCTGGCACGCGGGATTCGCCCTGCTGGCAGGTGAACAACGGAGTGATCAGGTTCGCGTGCCCGGTCGAGCCGGTTGTGCACGTGCCGAATGGTTCCTCGGCCACGCCTTGTTCAAAGCGGGAGAGGACCTGGAACGCAGCGAGACGCTGGTGGATCGTGCCCTGGCCGACCTCCGCGCAGAAGGCGACCGCTGGGGGGTCGCCGCGGCGCAGAGCACCCGGGCCGGGCAGGCTCTGCTGCGGGGCGATCTCGCCGCGGCGAGGCGCAGCGCCGAAGACGGTCACGCGATTTTCGCGGAGCTCGGCGACAGCTGGGGGCAGCTGCAAACCACCTATCCGCTTGCGGCGCTGGCCGCGATCACCGGTGACTGCCCGCGGGCAGCGCAACTGCACGGAGAAGGGCGCCGCCTGGCCGAAGAGCTGGGATTCTGGGCAGATGCCGCCGACCGGATCACCGGCCTCGGCAGGGTCGCCCTCCTGACTGGTGATGTCACGCGGGCCGCCGAGCTCCACGGTGAGGCGATGGCGTTGGCAGCCGAACACGGCTACGCGGCGGGCGAGATCCACGCCGAGATCGGCCTCGCCCTCGGAGCCCGGCGCGAGGGCGACTACGACCTCGCCGAGAAGCACCTCCGCAAGACACTCGAATGGCACCGCGAAGTCGAGTTCGGCCCCGGGCCGGCGCTCCTCATCGCCGAACTCGGCTTCCTCGCCGAACAGCGCGGCGACGCCTCCGCGGCACTGTCCCTGCATCGTCAAGGTTTCGCCGTCGCCCGTGACAGCGGAGATCCGCGGGCCGTGGCCCTCGCGCAGGAGGGCCTTGCCGGTGCTTACGCCCTCGCGGGTCAACCGGCCCGGGCCGCACGTCTCCTGGGCACCGCCACGCGGGCCCGCGAGCTCAGCGGTGCTCCGCTACCGGAGGCCGAGCGCGGCGATGTGGATCGGATTACTGCCGGGGTTCTCGCGGCGCTCGGTAGCGAGAAGTTCGCTGCCGAGTTCGCTTCGGACGCCGACGATGCCGACGCAGGGTTGCCATGATGTGCTCTCGGTGACATCCGCACCCGGCTTCCGGTTCATCTCATATTTGAGTTAGTCTCCCGAATATGAGAAACGGCTCTGAGATGGATACCCGGTTGGCGGGCCGGCTCGCGGAGCTGCGGGTGGAGCGCGGCTGGCCACTGGAGGAGTTGGCGCAGCGCACCGAGATCAGCCGCTCGACGCTGTCGAGGCTGGAGCGGGCCGAGATCAGCCCGACCGCGGCGCTGCTGAACAAGTTGTGCGCGGCCTACGAGCGGACCATGTCGCAGCTGCTGGCCGAGGTGGAATCGGAGCCGCCGCAGCTGGTGCGTGCCGACCGGCAGGAGGTGTGGCGGGACGAGGCATCGGGCTTCACCCGGCGCTCGGTGTCCCCGCCGCATCCGGGACTGCGCGGCGAGGTCGTCGAAGGCGTGCTGGAACCGGGCGCGGACATCTCCTACGACGGCCCGGCCGTGCCGGGCCTGGAGCAGCACATCTGGGTGCTGGCGGGCGCGCTGGAGGTCACCGCGGGCGACCACGTGCACGAGGTGCGGGCCGGCGACTGCCTGCGGTTCCGGCTGTGGGGCCGGTCGCGCTTCCGCTGCCCTGGCCCCGAACCGGTCCGCTACGCCCTGCTGATCGTCCTGCCCTGATCACTCGGAGGAATCCCGTCTTGTCGACCATCACCCGGCTGTCCGCCGCCGATTTCCGCGACAACGTGAAGGAACTGGCCGATCTCCTCGTCGACGTCGTCGACGGCGGCTTCTCGCTCGGGTTTCTCGAACCCTTCGACCAGGACGCGGCCGTGGCCTGGTGGGAAACCCGGGAACCCGCGATCGCCGACGGCAGCCTGATCGTCTGGGCCGCCCACGGCCCCGACGGCATCGCCGGCACCGTCAGCCTCGTGCTGGAATCCAAGCCCAACGGCCGGCACCGCGCCGAGATCGTCAAGCTCATGGTGCACCGCGACGCCCGCGGCCAGGGGCTGGGGCGCGAACTCCTCGCCACCGCCGAACGGGCCGCCGCCCGCGCGGGCGCCATCCTGCTGCTCCTGGACACTGCCACCGGCAGTCCTGCCGAGGGGCTTTACCTCGCCGCCGGTTGGACGCGGTTCGGCATCGTGCCCGGCTACGCCGCCGACCCGGCCGGTCGCCTCGAAGACGGCAGCTTCTTCTACAAGCAACTCGCCTGACGAAATATTGAAGTCGACTCCAATATTGGAGTCGAGTTAAGCTTGTGGCATGACCGAGGGGCTGCGGGAGCGCAAGAAGCGCCGGACACGGCAGCGGATCACCGAGGTGGCCATGGGCCTGTTCGTCGAGCGCGGCTTCGAACACGTCACGATCGCGGAAGTCGCCGCGGCCGCCGAGGTGTCGGCGAACACCGTCTACAACTACTTCCCGACCAAGGAAGACCTGGTCCTGCCGCCGGACGAAGCGTTCCCGCAACGGCTCGCCGACATGGTGCGGCAACGCCGCGTCGGCGAGTCCGCCGCGGACGCGATCCTGCGCGAGTTGCGCGAGGAGGTGCACCGCCGCGACCGCAAGGTCGGGTTGACCGGGGGTTTCGGCCGCGTCTTCGACATGATGCGGGCCGCGCCCACGCTCCTCGCCCGGCTCGAGTCCCTCGGCCAGCAGATGACCGACGCGCTCACCGCCGTCCTCGCCGAGGAGACCGGTGCCGCACCGGACGACCCGCTGCCCCGGGTGATCGCCCACCAGCTGGGCTGCTTCCACTCCCTGGTGTTCGCCGAGATCGGCAAGCGCCTCGCGGCCGGCGAGCGCCCCGATGCGATCGCCGAGGCCACGCTGGATCTGCTGACCACCGTCGAGGACGTGCTCGGCGATCGCGTTCTCACCTACGCCAGGCGAAAGGACCAACCATGTTCCGAGTGACGATCCGAGGCAAGTTCGACGGGCTCAGCGAGGCCGGGCGCGCGGCCGTCCTGGCGGCCACCGACACCGCTTTCACCGAGGCGGGCACGTTCACCCACGACGGCACCGTTTCGGCGTTCACCTTCCGCTGCCAGGTTCCGGCGGAACGCGACGACGACGGCGAGCGGGAGGCGACCCAGCGCGCGCTGGCGGCGCTGGACGCCCATGGCCACCCGTACCAGGTCCTGCGCACGGCGGTGACCGACATGCGCCAGATCAAGATCCGCCGGAAGGGCCGCCACCCGGCGCTGCCGGATCACTCGTCGATGTCGGCCCAATACTCCCGAAGCTACGGCCAGGTGCCAATTACTTTGCTGAGGTGGGGTTTTTGCGCTGGTTGGCGTTGAAGCGCGCTTTCTTCTGACGATTCCCGCACGTGTTCATGTCACACCATTTGCGGGTGCGGCTTTGGCTAGTGTCGAAGAAGGCGGCTTGGCAGGTTGGCGATGCGCACAAGGCCAATTTTCCGTCTCGTTCGCCTGCGATGATGCTGATCGCGTCGGCGGCGATCACGCCTAGGGCATCTTCTACGCAGGAAGCCGAACTAAGTCGCCATCGCCGATTGCCCTCGGGCGTCAGGATAGCCGCGGCCCGACCCTGAGCGCTGCAGTCATTGATGACTTGGACAGCAGACACAGGGAGAGCGTCTTGGGTCGCGGCCGCTGTCGCGGCGGCGTGAATTGATTCCCTCAGTTCCCGAGCGAGTTCGAGCTGGGCGGTGGTGCAGGAGTCCACGGCGAGGCCGTTCACTACCAGCCAGTCGACGAGTCGGTGCGGCGTGGGAATGCGTTCCACAGCGTTGCCAGAACGCTCCGACAGAGTCCCCGTGAAGCTGGTCGCTAGCACGTTACCGAGGCGAAATTCAGGGAACCCAGCACGCATGGAACCACCTTAGCAGGTTGCACGTTGACATGGAGACATGCTAGAACCGTCTTAGCCGGTTCGCGGTAGGTCGTAGCCGGTTCCACGATGACCAGGAGATCTCATGCCCCGTCCAACCAGCGACGTGCAAGCATTTGAAGCCCACGCAACTGACGCTGACCTCGACGATCTGCGCGCGCGATTGGCCGCGGCGCGGCTGCCGGAAGCCGAGACGGTCTATCGCGCCGCGCCCGGCCCTCGTCGATGGGAACAGGGCGTTCCTCTCGCCGACCTCGTCGATGTCGTGAACTACTGGCGCACCGGGTACGACTGGCGGTCGTTCGAAGCGCGCCTTAACCGGATCGGCCAGTTCCGCACGACCATTGATGATCTGGGAATCCACTTCCTGCACCGCCGATCCGCGCGCGCAGACGCCACTCCTCTGATCTTGACGCACGGCTGGCCAGGCAGCATTGCCGAGTTCATCGATGTAGTGGACGAGCTGGCAGATCCGAAAGATGCAGACACGCCAGCGTTCCACGTCGTGGCCCCGTCGTTGCCAGGCTTTGGTTACAGCGACAAGCCGGCCACCACCGGGTGGGGAACCGAAAAGATCGCGGCCGCATGGGTGGAGCTGATGGGAAGGCTCGGCTACAGCAAGTTCGCGGCCCACGGCGGCGACTGGGGCGGTGTGATCACCACGGTCCTCGGCGGCAGGTTCCCGGAGCACGTTCTCGGCATCCACACAACGACCGCGCAGGCACCGCCCGGGTTGACAACGGACGGGCTGACGGCGGCCGAGCGCAAATGGACCGAGGAAACCCGCGATTTCTGGCGCCACCACGCGGCGTACGCGAAGCAGCAGGCGACCCGACCGCAGACCATCGGCTACTCGCTCGTCGACTCACCGGTCGGGCTTCTCGCCTGGATCCTCGACAAGTTCGCTGAGTGGACAGATACCGAAGATAGCCCGTTCGAGAGGATTTCCAGAGACCGCATTCTTGACGACGTCACCCTGTACTGGCTGACGCGGACCGGCGCATCGTCTGCCCGCATTTACTACGAAAGCCACAACTCGCTCGACCCCGAACTTCGGGTCGACGTCCCGTCAGCGATTAGTGTGTATCCCCGCGACATCGAGAAGTGTCCGCGCGCCTGGGCGCAGGAGCGGTTCCGGCAGATCGTCCGATGGAGGTCGCCCGAAACCGGGGGACATTTCCCGTCGCTGGAGGTTCCCGAGTATTTCGTCAAGGATCTGCAAGAAGGCCTCGCGGCAGTGCTGGCCGCTAATTAGTGAACGCGGCTCCTCGACGATCCCGCCGTGCGCCGACCGGGTGACGAGCAGCCGATGAAACGCCGCCCGCCGCGCTCCGCCGCCGTAGTGCACGGCGTTGGCATAGGGCAGAAACCCCAGTCCATC
This sequence comes from Saccharopolyspora sp. NPDC045839, assembly GCF_056431645.1. Lineage (NCBI taxonomy): Bacteria > Bacillati > Actinomycetota > Actinomycetes > Pseudonocardiales > Pseudonocardiaceae > Saccharopolyspora > Saccharopolyspora sp. NPDC045839. The sequence goes on along the minus strand of NZ_JBWKKH010000002.1, from coordinate 330,420 downwards.
GGGTGCGTCGGCCGCCATCCGCTCAGTGTGGCGTCGTACTCACCGCGAATCTGGCACTGGGGCAACATTCGTCGCACTCCGTGAGCCGGATGTTCCGTCCAGCCACCGAATATTCGGTGGCTGCGCGCGTGGCCGGCAGGGAAAATCGGCTGCATGTCGACGAGTTCGTTCGAGGAGTTGGTGGCCGAGGCCTCGGCCGCACCGGTCGACGGGTGGGACTTTTCCTGGTTGGACGGTCGCGCGACCGAGCAGCGCCTGTCGTGGGGTTACCAGCGGCTGCTGGGCGATCGGCTGGGTGCAGCGTCGGCCGCGCTGGACGTGCAGACCGGCGGCGGCGAGGTGCTGGCCGGGGCCGGGAACTTCCCCGCCGTGATGGCCGCGACGGAGTCCTGGCCGCCGAACGTCGCCAGGGCCACCGAGCTGCTGCACCCGTTGGGCGCGGTGGTCGTGGCAGCCCGGGACGAGCCGCCCCTGCCGTTCGCCGACGCGGCGTTCGACCTGGTCACCAGCCGTCATCCGGCGACCGTGTGGTGGGCGGAGATCGCCCGGGTCCTGCGGCCCGGGGGAACCTACTTCGCCCAGCACGTCGGCCCGGAGACCGTGTTCGAGCTCGTGGAGTTCTTCCTCGGGCCACTGTCCGAGAACATCCGCCGCAAACGCCATCCTGACGTCGAGGGAACCGAAGCCGAGGCAGCCGGACTGGACGTCGTCGACATGCGCCTGGAGCGGTTGCGGATGGAGTTCTTCGACGTCGGCGCCGTCATCTACTTCCTGCGCAAGGTGATCTGGACCGTTCCGGACTTCTTCGTCGACCGCTACCGGGACCGGCTGCGTGAGTTGCACGAGCGGATCGAGCGAGAGGGCCCGTTCATCGCCCACTCGACCCGGGTTCTCGTCGAGGCCCGCAAACCGGCCTGACTTTCGTCACCGTGACTCAAGATTCCCGCCTGCGCTCCACTGGGGAATCCTGGGCGTTCGGGCGAACCTGAGCGGTTCGGCGATGATTTCCACCGGTAGCGGAAGTCCACCTCCTCGAGGAGGTTCACATGCGCAAGCTGGTAGTCACCGAGAACAGCACCGTCGACGGTGTGATCGACATGGCGGGTGGCTGGTTCGATCCCCTGGACAACGAGGTCGACCGGTCCGACATCACCGCGGCGCTCACCGAACAACGCGAAGCGGCCGACGCCTTGTTGGTCGGCCGCAACACCTTCGTGGCTTTCCGGGAGTTCTGGCCGAAGCAGACCGATGACACCACAGGAGTCTCCGACTACCTGAACGCGGTGGACAAGTACGTCGTGTCGAGCACGTTGACCGAACCCGGGTGGCAGAACTCCACGGTGCTGCGAGGACCGCTCGTCGACGAGGTCGCGGCGCTGAAAACGGCACCGGGCCGGGACATCGTCGCAACCGGCAGTATCCGGCTCGTCCACGCGTTGATCGCGGCGAACCTGGTCGACGAGTACCGGTTGTTCGTCTTCCCAGTGGCCGTCGGTCACGGAGCCCGCCTGTTCGAGTCGGTCCGCGAGGATCTCGAGCTGTTGGAGACGCGCCAGTTCACCTCGGGCGTCGTGCTCCTGCGGTACGCGCCGAAACGCTAGCCAGGTTCCATTGATCAATTTCGTCACCGTGACGTAAATGATCAATGGGATTGCTCGGGCGAATTCGGGGTTGTTTCGCGGGTTTCACTGGTCGCTCCCGCGACGAGGTGGGCCGGGTCGCGGGTCAGCGACACCGCGACGTGGTCGTAGAGCTGGGTGACCGCCGCCGAGGAGTGCCCGAGCGCGTCGCGGCGATCCTCCAGCGCCGCTCCCCTTTCCCGGGCAATGGTGTTGAAGGTGTGCCGCATCGAGTGCGGCGTGATCCGCTGCGGCATCGGCACGCCGGCTTCGGCGGCCATCGTCTGCACCAGCCGGAAGACCTGATGGCGGTTGATGCGCTCGCCGTGCCGGGTCACCACCAGGGCACCAGTGTCGGCGTCCGGTCGCTGCGCCAGATAGGTGTCCAGGACCGGGACCAGCGGCGCCGGGATGGGCCGGGTACGGACCTTGCCACCCTTCATGTGCACGGTCAGCACCCGGAGGCCGTCGCGCTGACCGAGGTCGGCCAGGTCGGCGTGGCACAGCTCCGAGACGCGGATACCCAGATCGATCAGCAGCATCATCACGAGCGCGACCGCCTCGGGCGCGAGGCTGCGGTGCCGGTAGTCCCGGCTGACGGTCAGCATCTGCGCGGCCTGCCGCTCGGAGACGCTGGCGGTCGGCGAGTGCTGCCTGTCATAACGGGGCCTCGCTGCGTCGCGAGCCGGGTTGGCGTCGATCGCGCCGGCGCGCACGAGGAAGGTGTACCAGCTGGAGACGGCGGCGATCTTCCGCGCCCGGGTGCTGGCCGCGAACGCGCGCCCGGTGCGCGGGTTGGTCGCCACGGCGAGCTCGGCGCCGTACATCTGCACCTCCGGGAGGCGCACGTCGAGCGGATCGAGTTCCCGGCGCGTGCACCACTCCACGTACTCGCGGAGATCCCGTGCATAGGCGGCGCGGGTGGCTCCGGAGTCCGCGAACGAGCCCAGCCACGCCGCGATCAACGCGGCCACGGTGTGGCCGGTGCGCGTGGGCGTGGCCAGGAGTTCCGTTTGCGCCTCTCGGCCGACGACTGACGCCCGCGCTTCCCCGGTGATGCTCACCGAACCAGCTTACCGCACATAAGCGCGATTATGCGCGATGCATCCGGCGGTGTTTCTCGAATCAAAATTCTGTTTCGTTTGATTCATAACGTTACTTTAATTGTGTTACGTAACCCTTTGCGGAGGTGCTGCCGGAGGCGGTGACCGGACCCGGTTCGGGACGCCGTGGTCGCCGGTTAAGGTCCGGTGTTGGTTGCGGGAACCGGAGGTGCGAGTTGGCGGGGAACCGGCCGAGCGCGGAGGAGTTGGCCGCGGCGGAGGGGGCGAGGATTCCGGACGTCCTCTCCCCTGGTTTGCGGGTGCTGTTCTGCGGGATCAATCCGGGGCTGTGGTCGGGAGCCACCGGCCACCACTTCGCGCGGCCGGGCAACCGGTTCTGGCCCTCGTTGCATGCCTCGGGCTTCACGCCGCGCCTGCTGCAGCCGCACGAGCAGGGCGAGCTGCCCGCATTGGGGCTGGGCATCACCAACTTCGTCGCGCGGGCCAGCTCCCGAGCGGCCGAGCTCACCGACGACGAGTTGCGGGCCGGCGGGCAGGTGCTGGTGGAGAAGGTGCGCCGGTTCCAGCCCGCGTGGGTGGCGGTGGTGGGGATCACCGCATATCGGACGGCGTTCGGCGAGCGGCGGGCGACAGTGGGGCCACAGGACCGACGGATCGAGGGCGCGAGGGTGTGGGTGCTGCCGAATCCCAGCGGTCTCAACGCGCACTGGACCGCGGGCACGCTGGCCGCGGAGTTCCGCCAGTTGCAGCAGGTCTCGATGCCCGGCGAGCCGCCACAACAGGATTCCGGCGCGCCGCAGGGCTGACCCGGCGCCCGAACCGCCTCGGCGGGACGGCTAACGAGGGCGGGACCGATGGGTTTCGCCCTCGCTTGGCGGATCTTGATTACGCCGGATGGCCGCCTCGGGACTCGCTGTGATCACGCAGCGAGACATACGGAACACGGGGGTGTGCTTTATCTGTCCGTTACCGGTAGGGTCTGACCCGCCGGTGAGGGAAGCCCCTGATCCGGTGACATTGGCCCCTTGCCCCCCGCAGAGTCGATACGGATGACTATTCAAGACGACCTTGCTCGACCGTGGTTCCAGCCCGTGCTCCAGTCGGAAGCGCAGCAGCCGCGACTGGACTCGGGACCTCCGACTACCCGCATCGTGGGCCAGCTGCCCCTGGACGAGGTGGTCGTTCCGGCCCGCCCGGCGCCTTCGCCGCCGCCGATGGCCGACGCCCCATCCCGGGTGGAGGTCACCCAGCCCTACATTCCCGCGATCCGCGACGAGCAGCCGGAGTTCGCCAAGCTGCTCAACCCCGACCCGCCGGCGCCGGCCGCGGGGATGACGGGTCCGCAACCGCAGGCGTCGGTGGCGGCGCCGACCGAGCGGGTCAAGCCGGTGACATCGGCTCCGCCCGCCCCGGTGAAGAAGCGCAGCCTGGTCCGCCGGGTGGTGCGCCGTATCATCGGCCCTGATCTGCTGCGCAAGGATCCGCCGAAGAAGAAGCGGTAAGAGCAGCGCAAGGCGGTGGCCTTGGCACTGGCGCAGACCTGCATCCTGCGCTGGTGCCAAGGCCACTGTTGTTTTTGCCGGCGGCCCGGCATGGCCCGGAACTCCCGAAACTGACCCGAGTTGCCGCCTCACCCGGAAGATCTTCTTCGGGCAGCGGTGCTGCTGAAGTGCTACCAACGGCTGGGGTACTTCCCGAAGCCGGCTGACGTGCCGTTGGTGGTGATCGATCATGTCCGGGCGACGCTGGGGCTGGGCAAGGATGTCGCTGCGGTGCACGAGTCGGACCGGACATTGTGGCGCCATCGCGACTACGTGCGGACCCGGATGGGGGTGGCCGTTACGGCGGGTACGGCGGGATCGCCTACCGGCACATCTCCGACACCTACATCGCGCTCTTCAGCCACTTCATTCCCTGCGGGGTGTGGGAGGCCGTGTACATCATCGAAGGGTTGCTGCGCAACGATTCCGACGTCCAGCCCGACACCATCCACGCAGACACCCCGGGGCCAGTCGCTGCCGGTGTTCGGGCTGGCGGCGCTACTCGGCTTTGACCTGCTCCCACGCATCCGCAACTGGGCCGACCTGAACTTCTACCGACCCAGCGCGGACACCGGCTTCGAACACATCGACTCGCTGTTCGGCGACAACGTGATCGACTGGGGCCTGATCGAGACGCACTGGACGGACCTGCTGCGCACCGCGATCTCGATCAGCGAGGGCCGCCTGTCGTCGGTGACGCTGCTGCGCCGACTGGGCAACGACTCCCGCAAGAACCGGCTCTACCGGGCATTCCCTGAGCTGGGGCGAGTGATCCGCACGATCACGCTGCTGCGGTTCCTCGCCGACGCGCAGTTGCGCGAGCAGATCACCGCGATCACCACCAACAAGGCCGAGGCGTTCCACGGGTTCTCCGCCTGGCTGCGCTTCGGCGGGGAGGCGATCGGGCGCAACGACCCGGACTACCAGGAGAAGATCATCAAGTTCAACGAGCTGCTCGCCAACTGCGTGATCTACTCCAACGCCTGCGACATCACCACCGTCGCGAACGCGCTGGCCCGTGACGGGCGCCCGATCGACGCCGACGATCTGGCCACGATCTCCCCGTACATCACCCACACCATCCGCCGGTTCGGCGACTGGGTGCTGGACCTGTCCCCGCCGGACACGTTGCCGGTCACCACGCTGGACCTGGTGCCGGGCGCACTGTTCCCCGGCGACATCACGCCTGCGGCGGAGCCGCTCGCCAGCCCCGCGGGGCGGGTCTCGCGTGGCCATCGGCCGATCCAGCGGGCTGGATCGGCCGATGGCCACGCTCGAAGCCAGTCGGTGACGCACGTTGAGCTGTTGACGACCAACGTCAGCTAGACGCGGCGAAGTCGACCTCCGGATCTACCCGGAAGCACGGTACGGCTTCACCTCCCGTTCGACAGGCATGGCCAAAGCCGCGCTGTGCGACATCGAGTGTTGGCTTGCGGACCGCTTTTCTGCGCCGGCTGCTGACACTCGGGCCGCCATGGCCATGTTGTCCTCCAGCAGGACGTCCACACTGCCGACGACCATCACAAGCGGAGGCAGGCCGCGCAGGTCGCCATAGACCGGGAAGATGTCCGGAGCGGTGCGGTCGGTCGCATGACCGGCATAGGCCTGGATGAAGTACTCGTCAGCGATCAACCGACCTGCCGGGGTCAGACCACTCATGTCGTGGCTTCTCAATTCCACGAAGCGCGGATGGCGACGGTGGTGACGCCCGGTCCGAAGCCGACAAGCAGCCCAGTTGCCGCTGGGTGCGCGCTCGCTTGGTGCCAAGTTCGGGCGAGGACGTCCAGGACGGCGACACTGGCGGTATTGCCGAGTTCGCGAAGACTGGCACGGGAAAAGGCGAACAGTTCCTCGGAACAGCCGAGTCCGTCCCTGAGCGCGTCCATGATCTTGGGGCCGCCGGTGTGGGAGATGAGGAACTGCGGGGCCCATTGCGGGTCGGGGCTGGTCGTTCGGAGCCACGCCGCCAGATGCGGCACGGTTTTGATTATGCAGTCAGTGACGGATGGCAGGGTGTCGAAGTGAAAGCCCGCCTCGTCGACGCGGTAGACCATGTCGTCGAGGGAAGCCGGTAGAAGGTACTCCCAGGCGGCACCTAGGCGTAGGCCGCTGCGGGTGTCGTCGGCCGAGACCACAGTGGCCGCGCACGCATCCCCGAACAAAGCGCCGGAGACGAGGCTGGAAGTGGTGAGGTCGTCCGCTTGGTAGGACAAGGAAGGGAGTTCCACCGCAACAACCAGGACGTGGGTTGCGTCGGGGTGAGCCGCGAGGTCCTGAGCGGCCCGGGCTAGCGCGTAGGCACCGCCAGCACAGCCCATCTGGGCGATGGGCGTGCGGCGTACGGTGGGGCGCAGTCCGAGTGTGTTGACCAGATGTGCGTCCACGCCAGGTAGGGCGTGACCGGTGCAGTTGGCAACCACCAGCGCATCAATGTCGTTCGCGGTGCAGTTGGCTGCGTCCAGGGCGTCGAGGGCGGTGTTGGTGGCCAGTCCGACGGCGTGTTCGAGGTGAAGACGATTCCGTTTGCTCAGGCCCGTGTGCGCGACGATCTGGTCCAGCGGGATGACGGCGCGCCGGGACCGCACGGTGGTGTTTTCCAGCACTCGTCGGATAGCGGCGATCTTCGGGTTGCCCCGCAGGCGGCGTGTCAAATGGGCCAGGACTTCACTTTGGTCCAGCACGTGGGGCGGTAGCCCCACGACGGGGCGGGAGACGATGGGCATTGCTACCCTCGCACGGCCACGATGGCGGCGTTCGCGCCGGCTGCGGCCAGCGGGACGATGCGGGGCTGTTCGAACCCGGCTTCGAGGAGCCACGTTGTGTACTCGGTCTCCGAGTAGTTCTTGCCCCCCTCAGTCTCGATGAGCATGTTCATCCCCATCAGGGCGGCGGCTGGAGGGCCGGTGCGCTCAGGATTCAGCACCAGTTCGCACACGACAACTGCGCCGCCCGGCGGAAGCGCCGCGTAGCACTTGGCCAGGAGCTGACGATTGCTCGCCTCGTCCCAGTCGTGGAGGATCATGCTCAGCAGGATGACGTCGTAGCCACTGGGCAGCGGCTGGTCGTCGAGGAAGTCGCCGGCGGTCGCATCGAGCACGTTGCCCAGGCCCGCTTCCGCGATCTTGTCCTCGGCGAGATCGCACACGTGTGGAAGATCGAATACGGTGGCCGACAGGTGCGGGTTGCGGCGGCACAGCTCGATCGGAAACGCTCCCTGCCCGCCTCCGACGTCCAGCAGCCTGTTGTGCGCAGCGAAGTCGTAGGAGTCGCCCAGTGCTCGGGCGGTGAACGTGGAGATGGAATACATGGCCTCCCAGAACAGGGCCATCATCACCGGGTCTTCGGCCGCGAACGGCGAATCCTGGGTCTCCGGGTCCCAAGTGGTGGGTCGGTTCGTGCGCAGCGCTTGAACCACCCGGTGCCAGGCGGGGTACTCGCGCTGATCGCAGAACCGGACGAAGCCGCCGAAGTAGTAAGGACGGCCCACCACGAGGAACTCCTCCGCGACCGGCGCGTTGCGGTATTCGTTCCCGGTCTTCTCCAACAATCCCAGGGACGCACACGCGGCCAGCAGCAGATCAGTGGGCCGATCGGGCATTCCGAGGGCCTCGGACGCTGCTTCGACTGTGGCCGAGCCGAGGTTGGAGAGCTTGGTGAACAGCTCCAGCTCGACGGCGGCGGCGAAGCTCTTGAAACTCCAGAACCCCGTAGTCAACTGCATCAACGATGCCGGAGTCAACTCGGGAGGTTGTTCGACCTGACCCTGGCTCTTGATTCGAGGGTGCGGTAGCGGGCGTAAGTCTTCCAACGAGCCGGTTGATTCCACTACGTCAGCCACGGTCGTTCTCCTCTTCTCCGGCGCGTATCTGCACGTACCCGCCCGCGGCACGGTGTCCGAGACCTGGGAGAAACGATCTCCACTGTGGATTCCGCCGTCGATCTAGAAGATTTCCCGGCACGCTCGGGGCGGTTGCGGTGAAAGCTATGCGGCGGACTCAAGGAGAAGAAGGGTGGATCTCTCGGTCTACCCGAAAGTGCCTTCGAGGGTTGCCTGAATCTCTCGTTGCTAGCGAGAGGAACTTGGACCCGACGACGCCGCGGCTGCGGTCGAACGCCACCCCTGCCCGCAATGCGACGCCCCCGCTGGCAGCGCCTGCCGCACCCGCGCCGGGAAGACCGCCGCCGCGTGTGTTCTCCGAGAAGATCAGCAGCCGCATCAAGATCCGCCCCGAGCTAGAGAAGGCACTCACCCTCGCCCACGAGATCAAAACCGCGGCGCGCCGGACCAGCCCGTGATCCTCACCGTGCACGAGATGAAACGCCTCGCCCGCAACGCTGCCGAGCTCATGACCCTCTCCGCCCAACTTCAAGGCGGCGGGGTGCAACTGGAGCTGCTGACCGGGCCGCTTGCCGGGGTCTACGCCCCCCACGGCATGGGATACATGCTCTTCGCCGTACTCGCCGTCGCCGCCCAGCTCGACCGCGACTACATCCGCGAAAAGACCCTCGAAGGCCAGCAGGCCGCCGCCGCACGTGGAAACCACGGCGGACGGCCGAAGGTGATCGACGAGGAGTCGACAGGGCGCTGATCACCCTGCGGGCCAGTGCCTTCGTTCTTGCCGTGCTACTCGCGACGGCCATCGGTCCCCGATGTCCGGCCGCTTTCAGACGGCGCTGATCGGCGCCGGGTTCTCGGGGAGCTTCCAGCCGCCGCCGCGGTCCTTCTTCGAAAAGCGCGCGGCGAGATCGGGAACGTGCAGGAAGCAGGCCAGTGCGGTGGCGGCCTGGAAGGCGTCGATCGCACGCTGGGTCATCGGCATGCCCAGGCGCAGGAGACGCGGATTCACTTCGCCCTGGATCTCGTCGACGAAGGGCCGCAGCGCGCTGTCGTAGTTCGCCAGTGCGGTCGGCAGGTCGCCCGGGTGCCGGTTGATCTCGCCGGCCAGGACGTGGGCGCCCACCAGGCCGCCGGAGATGCCCATGCCGCTGTAAGGGGAGGCACAGTGGGCGGCGTCGCCGGCAAGGACCACGCGGCCCTTGGACCAGGTGTCGGTACGGACCTGGACGATCTCCTGGGAGTAGAAGAAAGGGCTCGTCTGCATGCCGTCGATGAAGCGCTCGGTCTGCCAGCCCGCGTCGCGGAACCTGCTCGCCCAGAACTCCCGCTGGCGCTCGACGGGTTCCCGGTGGATCGCCGAGGCCCCCTCGGACTCCTCCCGCATCACGAAGTACACCTGGGTCTCGGTCGGGTTGTGGCTGCGGCGCATGATCTGACGGCCCCCCGGGACCATGTAGGTGTCCCGGATGTTGCTGTCGGACAATATGCGCGGGATGAACCAGTAGGCCATGTGGATGCCGACCCGCCAGTACGGGTCGAAGCCCTCCGGGAGGATCGCCCGCCGGATGCGCGATCCCTGCCCGTCCGCGCCGACCAGGAGGTCGAATTCGCCGGAGGACCCGTCGGAGAAGTGCGCGATGACCTTCCGTTCGTCCTGCTCGAAGCCGTCCACGCTCACGCCGAAGACGTACTCGGTGTCGTCCTTCGACGCGTCGTGCAGGATGCGTACCAGGTCACCGCGCATGATCTCGTACTCGGAGGTGAGGGTCTGCCGGCCCTGGCCGGAGGTGTTGGCCATGATCGTCGCCTTGGCCCTGCCGCGCGCGTCGACGAAGGCGACACCCGTCTCGTCCACCAGCTTGCCGCGGACGGCGTCAAGAAGCCCCATCCGGTCGACGGCCTCGATGCCCTGCCCCCGGAGGTCGATCTGCGCCCCGGTGGCCCGCAGCGCCGGAAAGCGTTCGACGACGGTCACCCTGTGGCCGCCCCGCGTGAGCCAGAAAGCCAGCGCCTGGCCTGCTATCCCGCCGCCGGCAACAAGGACCCGCAGGGGGCGCGCTCCCGATCCGTTGGCCATGCCCAGCACCTCAAAAATCTATCAGCGAATGATTCCTCTCCAGGGTCATCTATCAGTGATAGATTTGTCAACGTGACCAAGGTGAACCGTGAGATCGTCGTCTCCGAAGCACTCGACCTGCTCGACGAGGTCGGGCTGGACACGGTCAGTACGCGGCGGCTGGCGAAGCGGCTGGGCGTCGAACAGCCCTCGCTCTACTGGTACTTCCGCACCAAGAAGGACCTCCTGGCCGCCATGGCGGAGGCGGCAATGGCACCGCATGCGGCCGCCCCGCTGCCGGCGCCCGACGACGACTGGCGCGACTGGTTCCTGGACAACATGCGAAGCTTCCGGCGCGCCCTGCTGATGCGCCGGGACGGCGCACGCCTCCACGCGGGCAGCACCCCCGCCAACGACCTCGACCGGATCCGCCGCAAGATGGACTTCCTGGTCACCTCCGGAGTGCCTGAGCGGGACGCGCAGATGGCGATGCTGGCCGCCGGCCGTTTCACAGTCGGCAGTGTCCTGGAGGAACAGGCGGACGCCGGCTCCGGCGAGCAGGCGCATCCGGCGGCGGACATGCCTGTGATCGACCACGAGTCGGCATTCGAGGCCGGCCTGACCCTCATCCTGGACGGCCTGGTGAACCGCACCGCAATGCGGGCCGCCTCCCTGTCGGCAACCGAACGATTCACGACAGGCGGCCGACGCGTCCGATGAACCCGTGCAAAACCGGGGGTCGGTGGCGGCTCGAATCCAATCAGATCCGTTGGTGATTGACGACAGGGTTTGATGACACGGTTGGCTTCGCTGGTCGATTCCCATCTGAATGTCCACGGCGCCTGCACAAGTGCACGAACACGCGGAATCGGCGGAGCAGTAGGTGCGTCGGTGACCGGTGGCCGGCTGGCGCATGACTTTCCGGCAGTCCCTTGCAGCACACGGAGTTTCGTTACATCCCGCTCGATCTTGACTGTCGTTGTTGCGAAACTCGGTGCCGCCAAACAGGTCCGCCTCGTCGGCGTTCGGGAGCGGGCGTGCGCCCGGTCCGGCCGGGGGCTGTCCCGAAGGACTTGCCGCATGTCGTTGTAACAACTAATGTTACGACTAGGACCGAGGGGTGAGGGAGGTGGACTCCGACGTGAGTGCCAACAGCAGACTGACCGTCGCGGCGCACGCCCTGACATGGATCGGGCTGTACCAGCGGCGCGGCCACGGGGTCGCCACCTCCGAGCAGATCGCGACGAGCGTCAACACCAACCCGGTGGTGATCCGCCGCCTGCTGGCCGAGCTACGCAAGGCCGGCCTGGCCGTTTCGCAGCGGGGGGCGGGGGCGGGCTGGATGCTCGCGCGGGACCTGGCGGCGATCACCCTGCTCGACGTCTACCAGGCGATCGAGCCGGGACCGGTCTTCGCCCTGCACCGCGCGACACCGGACCCCGAGTGCGTCGTGGGCCACGGCATCGGGCCGGCGATGACCGCCGTGTACGACAAGGTGGAGTCCGCCCTGCGCAGGGAGCTGGCTAAGACCACGTTGGAGGACGTGCTGCGGGACGTCTTGAAAGCCGCCTGACCTCGGACCGTTGACTTCCCCTGCTCGAGGGAGATCACAGCCCGCACCCATCGATGTAACAAAAATGGTTACGTCAAGGAATTGGAGGATCTCGGTGAGCGGCAAGCACTTTCTGTTCCAGGGCTGAGGCCCGACCGACACACCTCATGCGAACAAAAAGACAAAGGACAAGGACGATGGCAACAGATACTCAGACCTCGCGGACCGTGGCCGAGACGTTCGTGGAGCGCCTCGGCAGGCAGGACGCCGACGGCATCCAGGAACTGTTCGCCGAGGAGATCGACTGGCACGTCCCCGGCAGTGACGCGCTGTCCTGGACCGGGCGCCGTACCCGCCGGGAGGAGGTCGCGCCGTACTTCACCACGATGTGGCCGCACTTCGCGCCGGGCAGGAGCAAGGTCGTGCTGGAGCGCGTCATCGTCGACGGTGGTGACGTGATGCTGCTGGCGGACTTCACGCACACGGTCCTGGCCAGCGGTAAGGAGTTCACCACACCGGCGGCCATGCACCTGGTGGTCGAGGACGGTCGGATCGTCCGCATGCACCTGTACGAGGACACGCTGACCGTCGACGAGGCGTTCAACGCCGGCTGAGCGGAGAGTGCTCAGGGCAACCTCCAGGAACGGGGTCGGGGAACCCAGGAACAGCGGTTGGCGCTGAGAATGATCTTGAGCGAAATGGTGACGCCTGGCTTCGGCGTGTGATCGGCCTCCTTGGAGGTCTCTGGCCCGTGGACGATGCGGTGGATGGTGGAGCGTCCGACGCTGTACTCGGTGGCCAGGTCGGCCAGAGACACCTCGCCCTCGGCGTAGCGGCGGCGGATGGAGCGCCCGGCCGGTTCGGGCAGTTTGGGCTGCTTGCCCTTGAGCTTGCCGTTCTTCTTGGCCAGCGCCATGCCCTCGCGGGTGCGCAGGTTCCCGAGGTTGGCCTCGAACCCATCTGGAATGGCGCTCGAGAAGGGAGCGACCTGGTCGATCTTCACTCGCGTCGCGATCGGCGTCGTGGACCAGGCCGGGGAGCGGGCGGACTAGAGCTGATCTTGTCCCCACCTGCCCCCGTGTCCGGGGGCAGGTCACGTACTCCTGAACAGCCGGTCCAGATGCACGTCGATCGCGGCGAGCGCGTCCTGGGGCTCGATCACGTCGAGTTCGATCAGGGAGGTGAAGCCGGTGAGGGCGAGGAGCAGGTTGGTCTCGGTCGCCGGGTCGCGGCCGGAGTCGATGTGCCCGTCGGCGATCGCCTGGCGGACCAACTGCTCGACGAGGGCCCGCCCTTGGACGAGGCCGCGGCGCGCTTGCTCGTGCACGGCCTCGTCGTGCAGCGCCTCCAGGACGTAGGCGGCGCTCATCCGGCTGGTCGCGCGGGCGTCGGCATGCAGGGGGAGCATTTCCGCGAGCGTCAGTCGCAGCACGTCACGGGGGTGCGGACGGTCACCGAGCTTTTCGAGCCCCTGGTGTACGCGCGCCGAGGTCTGCTCGGACGCGAAGTCCATGGCGAAGGAGAGCATGGCGGTCCGGGAGGCGAAGTAGTGCTGCAGCTGCCCGAGTGACATGCCCGCCTCCTGCGCCACCACGCGCATCGTCAGCTGTGTGACGCCGCGCTGCTCCACCACCCGCCACAGTGCGCGGGCGATCGCTTCGCGGCGTCCGCGGTGATCCACCTGTTTCGGCATCGCCGGCCCCTCCCTCGTACCCCGAGACTGTTCCAATACAGTTGACATAATACACCTGACCCATGATCCTGGGGTCCACTCGAGGGAAGGAATCGTTATGTCCGAACAGCCAAAGGTACGGACCACGGAAGGCGTGGTGCAGGGGCGCCGGCGGCAGGGGCACGCGGTGTTCCGCGGCATCCCCTACGCCCAGCCCCCGGTCGGAGCGCTCCGCTTCGCCGCGCCCGCGCCGCCGCACCGCTGGGAGGGGACGAGGCAGGCGGTCGAGTTCGGCCCCGTGGTGCCGCTGTCCCTGCCGATCGACGTGCCCCCGCAGGGCACCGACTGGCTGACGCTCAACGTCGGCACTCCGGATCCCGGCGCGGCGGGACTGCCGGTGCTGGTGTGGATCCCCGTGGGCGGCTACCTCTCGGCGGCGTCGAGCGACCCGATGTACGACCCGGCAGCGCTGGCCGAGGCGGGAGTCGTCGTCGTGACCATCAACTGCCGCGTGGGCGCGGAGGGATTCGCGTTCCTCGACGACGTGCCGCCCAACCGCGGATTTCTCGACCAGATCGCGGCGCTGGAGTGGGTGCAGCGCAACATCGCCGCCTTCGGAGGCGACCCCGGCCGGGTCACCGTGGCCGGGGTGTCTGCCGGGGCGGGCTCGGTCGCCGCCCTGCTGACGATGAAGCCGGCGCGCGGCCTGTTCCGGCGGGCCATCGCCCATTCGGTGCCGGGGCTGCACAGCACCCCCGCGCTGGCACGGCAGGTCACCGCCGCGTTCGCGGACCGGCTCGGCGCGGCGGCCCCCACCGCCGAGGCCCTGCGCGACATCGACCCATGGCACCTGGCCGCCGAGCTCACCTCCTTCAACGCCGGCCTCCACGCGCACCAGGAGAGCTGGGGACGCCTCACGGAGACCGGCACCGCGCTGTGCCCCGTCGTCGACGGCGAGGTCCTCCCGGAAACGCCCTGGCCCGCGCTGACCTGCGCGCGCGAGCGGGACCGAACTGCTCGTCGGCCACACCCGGGACGAATTCCGGTACTTCAGCGTCATGAGCGGACGGTACGGCACCTTCACCGAGGAGGACGCCCACGCAGCCCTGGAACTGCACGCCCCGCAGCCGGACGGCGCGCGGGCCTACCGTGCCGCGTTCCCGCAGGCAGGCCCGGAGGAGCTGGTGGAGACGGTGTACTCCGACGCCCTCTTCCGCATGCCGTCACAGAAGCTGGCCGAGGCGAACGCCGCAGCCGGCGGCACCTCCTACCTGTTCGAACTGCGCTGGGTTGCCCCGGCCCTCGGCGGCATCCTGGGCGCCTGCCACAGCCTCGACGTGCCCCTGGCGTTCGGCACGCTGGACAGCCCCGTCGGCACCCAGCTCATCGGCGAGGAGCCCACTCCCGAGGCCGTCGCGCTCTCCCGCGAACTCCAGGAGGCATGGGTCCGCTTCGTCACCACCGGCGACGCGGGCTGGTCCGCCCACCGGCCCGGCGGGCACCTCACCCGCGTCCTGGACACCGAGTCGAAGACTCTGCCCTACCCCGAACAGGCATCCCGCCAGATCTGGGAAGGCCACTCCCCCGCCCCGTTCGATCTCTCGTAATTGTCCGGGTCGGCTCCTAGTCCCCCGGGGGCGCTCCCCCAGGGAGCCGAATCGGGTCAGTGGGCGGGTAGCAGTCGGGGCACCGCCCGGACGTAGATCACCATGCCGACGACCTCGACCAGGGTCTGGGTGACCACCACGACCGCCGCGATGGCCAGCGTGTCGGGCAGGGCCAGGGCCAGCGGGAGAACGACCAGCGAGTTGCGGGTGGCGCCGGTGAACACGATCGCCCGGCTGGCCGGGACGTCCAGTCGGAACAGGCGGGCAATGGCAATCCCGGCGAAGGCCATCACGATCAGGAAGAGCACGTAGAACGGGACGACACGGGCCACCGTGGCGAGGCCGTGGTCGAGCTTCGGTATCTGGGAGCCCACCACTGTCAGCAGGGTCGCGGCCATCAGCGGCACCATCAGCGCCCCCATCGCCTCGGCCACCCGTCGCCCCGTGTCCCGGCGAGCCGCCCAGCCTTGGGTGAGCCAGGCCAGGGTCAGCGGGATGACGATCAGCACGACGAATGCCTCGACGAAGGGGCCGACCTCGACGACCTCGGCTAGGTCCGAGCCCAGGAACAGGAAGAGGAAGCCGGGCAGCAGCACCATTTGCGCGAGCAGCAGCAGTGGCGTGGCTGCGAGAAGCATTTGACTGCTGCCGCCGGCCAGCCCGCTGAACACGATCACGTAGTCCACGCACGGTGTCAGCAGGACCAGCAGGACTCCCAGTCGCACGGCTTGGTTGGCGGGCAGGAAGGCGAACAGCGCCGCGACCACCAGCGGCACCACCACGAAGTTCACCACCAGCGTGGCCGCCAGGAACCGGCCCGCCCGCACCGAGCGGCCCAGTTCCGCGGCAGGCACCTGCAAGAACGTCACGTACAGCAGGGCCGCGAGTACCGGGTTGATGGCGTGCTCCAGGCCCGGACCCGCGCCGGGGGCGATCCAGCCCGCCAGGCCCCCGGCTGCCAGCGCCCCCAGGTAGATGGCGACCTGGTGGCGTTCCATGCCTTCGACCAGGCCGGATGAGGACGACAACGTTCAGTGCTCCCTTGCAGGTTGCGCAGGCGGGCCCAACGGCGCGGGCAATGGTCAGTCGGCCGGGGTGAACAGCTCGGTGAGCAGGGCGGCGCCCTCGGCAGGGGCGCGGATCTCCAGGCGCAGCACCGGGCCGTCCAGGTGGAGGCGGAAGTCGAAGAACGGGCAGCACTGCTGCTCAGCGGTGGCCAGGGCGGCGATCTGCGCGGTTCGCTCGGCGGGCACGACCAGGCGCACGCCGTGGTCGATCTCCTCGCGTTCGGCTCCCGACAGCAACTGCTGCCACTGTCCGGCGCGCTCGGCGATGCCCTCGCCGGTCAGGGAACAGGCGACCGGCACCGTGCGCCACCCCTCGGTGTCCGCCACGGCCTGCCACAGGAAATCCGGTTGCGCATCTTCGTTGGGGGCAAGGAACCCGCACTGTGGGTCGCAGCGACCGCTGCGGTCCGGTAGCGCGTCCAAGTGCTCCAGCGCCCGGTGCAGGACGGCGGTGAACGCGGCCAGCTCCGCCGTGCGCCGCTCGGCTTCGGCGATCCGGGCGGCGATCCGAGGGCGCAGGTCGGCCTTGACCTCCTTGCAGGCCCCCGACTCCCATATCCGCAGCAGCTCGGCGATCTCCTCCAGCGGCAATCCCAGCTGCTTCGCCGCGCCAATGAACGCCAGCCGATCCACGGCACCCTCGTTGTAGATGCGGTAGCCGGACGGGGTCCGTTCGGCGGGCAGCAGCCCCGCGGTCTCGTAGAACCGCAAGGTGGTGGCCGGGATGCCGGCGCGTTCGGCCAGCTGAGAGATCCGCATCGTGGTGCCCACCTCCCGACGGTAAACCTTCAAGCCGACTCGAAGGTCAAGGCCGCCCGATCCGTCTCTGCTCGCCGCTGCTCCGGCTCGGGGCGCTGGTGCATCTGCCGGCACCGCCATCGAGGAGGGCCGGGACCTGTCCTCGATGGCGGCATCCTGGCCGACAGCTCCTATCGTCTGCTGCCGGCCTGACGG
This sequence comes from Saccharopolyspora sp. NPDC045839, assembly GCF_056431645.1. Classification (NCBI taxonomy): domain Bacteria; kingdom Bacillati; phylum Actinomycetota; class Actinomycetes; order Pseudonocardiales; family Pseudonocardiaceae; genus Saccharopolyspora; species Saccharopolyspora sp. NPDC045839. Next base: position 313,450 of record NZ_JBWKKH010000002.1, on the reverse strand, counting down.
CCCGGCCTCACTTCAGGTGCCGGGCGAAGAACCGGTTCCCGTCGTCCCCCTCGAACTGCGGGACGCCGGTGTGCCCGCCCATATTTGCGTGCAGCGTCTTCTCCTTGGAGCCGAAGGCGTCGAACAGGTCCAGGGCCAGCTGCCGGTCGTTTCCTTCGTCGTCCCACTGCAGCAGGACCTGCAGCGGAATGGTTACCTGCCGGGCCTCCTCGAACATGGTGCGGGGCACGAAACTCCCGGCGAACAGAAGGGCGGCCGAGATGCGCGGCTCGACCACCGCCAGCCGGATGCCGATGGCGGTCACCCCTCCCGCGTACCCGACCGGGCCACCGATCTCGGGCAGCGAAAGGAGGGCGTCCAGGGCGGCCCGCCATTCCGGGACCGCCTTTTCGACCAGCGGGAGGACGAGCCGGTCGACGATCTCGTCGTCGACCGGCTCGCCGGCCTCCAGCGCCCGGTGCAGGTCGGCGCGGGCCTCCTCGGCGGCGGCGGAACGGGGCCGGTCACCGCTCCCGGGGAGCTCGATGGTGGCCGCGGCGAAGCCCTCCGCCGCGGAGTGCCGGGCCCGGGCCACCAGCCGGGGGTACATCTTGTGCAGTCCGCCGGGGTGGCCGATCAGGATCAGCGGGGCCGGCGCGGATGCGGATCCGGGCGTCCACAGGACGCCGGGGACCTCGCCGAGGATGAATTCGCGTTCGAGGACGCCGTCGTCGAGGCGCTGTTCAGAGGTGAATCGCATGGTCGTGCCTTTCGGGAGTGCTCGTGAACGGCGCTCCCGGACGACCTATCGCCCGACCGTGACCCCGGAGGGGAGCACCCATGTCGATGCGTTCACGGGTACCACCTCCTCGTTCTCTCGCACGGCCTCCGGAAAGCTAGCAGTGGTCGCCGTGGCCCGCCAACAGGTTTTCGCGGAGGCTCGGTGGCCGCGTTTCCGGTTGACTTGAGTACTTCATCGGCGCCGGGATCGGGCCAGCGACATCAGTGATCCTTTCGCACGGAGGTCGTGTCGACGTCGGCGGGAGTGCCGCTGGAGCCGATCGGCCGGAGCTCCGGAAGCGGGAGACCAAGCTCGTCGACGAGGACGGAGTGGCTCTCGTCGGGGGCGAAGGCGTGGCGTTCTCCCCACTGGCGCAGGGCCACGACGACGGTGAACAGGTCGCGCCCGGCAGGGGTGAGCGCGTAGAGCTGCCGCCTGCCCGATGGTGCGGTCGTCCGGTCGAGGATGCCTCGCTCGACCAGCCGGCGGAGCCGGTCGGTGAGGATGTTGCGGGCGATCCCGGTGCGCTGCTGGAAGTCGGTGAACGCTCGCGCGCCGTCCATGGCGTCGCGGACGATGAGCAGGCTCCAACGGTCACCGATCAGGTCAAGCGTTCGCGCCACTGGGCAGGGCGGGTCGGTCCAGGCCACGTCTTCGGCACTGATCGCGGTCTGAGTCACCATGCCTCCCTGAAGAGTTGCTGATTGAAACCATTCTGCCGTACCTTCGAATCAGTTGCAATTTGCTACTAAACAAGGGAGAGCAGATGGGCCCGACCATTGGCCTTGGCCGAAGGACGCTGTTCGCCGCGGTCTGCGCGGTCGCCGTCGCGAGCATCTACGTCGCCCAGCCGGTTCTCGCTCAGATCGGAACCGACCTGGGCGTACCGGATGCCCGGCTGGGGTGGATCGTCGCGGCCGGGCAGCTCGGCTATCTGGCGGGACTGGCCGCTCTCGTTACGTTGGGCGACATGATCGATCGGCGCAAGCTCATAGCGGGGCACCTTCTGCTGACCGCAACGGGCGCGGCGCTGGCCGCGACAGCCACTCGGGCCTGGGTGCTGCTTGTCGGACTGGTGGCCGCCGGCCTCTTCGCGGTCGTCGTCCAGACGACGGTCGCCTACGCCGCAGCTCTGTCCACGCCCGAGGAACGCGGCCGCAACCTCGGCGTGGTGACCTCCGGTGTCGTCATCGGCATTCTCGGGGCGCGCGTCGCGGCCGGCGCTCTGGCCGCAGTATGGGGCTGGCGCAGCGTGTACGTCGCGCTCGCCGTGCTCCTGGTGGCGCTGGCGTGCCTTGTCCTGAAAACCCTGCCGCCGGACACGCGCGCCGACCACACCACGTATCGACAGGTGCTGGCGTCGCTGGGTGGACTGTTCCGCGAGCGCCTGTTCATCTCGCGCGGGCTGATCGCGTTCTTCCTGTTCGCGTCCTTCGGCACGCTGTGGAGCGGCCTGGCGCTACCGCTCGCGGCCGCCCCGTGGCATCTGAGCACGGCGCAGATCGGCCTGTTCGGCCTTGCCGGCCTGGTCGGCGCGCTCGGTGCCGCCCGTGCGGGACGCTGGGCCGACGCCGGATTCACGAGCGTCGTCACCGGCGGAGCGCTCGTTCTCCTCGCCGCCTCATGGCTGGCCATCGGGCAAGCGTCGTGGTCGCTGTGGCTCGTCGTCATCGGCGTGGTCGTGCTGGATTTCGCCGTCCAGGCCGTGCACGTGAGCAACCAGCACCTGCTCACCATGGCCCACCCGCACCGCACCAGCAGCGTCGTCGGCGGCTACATGATCTTCTACTCCCTCGGCTCCGCGCTCGGCGCCACCACGACGACCACCGTGTTCGCCGGTGCCGGATGGGCTGGCTCCAGCATCCTCGGTGCGGCCTTCGCCGCCTGCGCGCTCGTGGTCTGGGCATCCAGCCGTCGCGTGGCGACCGGCCCGCGCCTGCCTCTGAACGACCGGCAGAAAGCGAGCCGGCCGTGACGCTTTGGCCGAATTCGGCGACTGCGCACACTCCCCAATTCGCATAACAAACGTTGCGTGAAATCTTGGGGCTCGGTACGGTGCCTCCATCGGCCGGCGCGCATGCCGGGATCTCTGGCCAGCACGAATGACGTTGCGGTGCTTGGCGGCCGGACTCCGGGTTGTCCGCATTGGAGCACCGATTCGAACCACATCAGCCGAGAGCACGCGGGAGGAACTCGAGTTGGTCGCCACGGAGTACACGGAAATGAAGTACGGCGAGGTCACCGTGCTCATCGGCGCGGAGCGGGGCGCCTACCCGTTCGGCAACTCGCTGGTGGTGCGCGGCAGCGACGCCGCGTTGGTCGTCGATCCGTCGCTGTCGTTGGTCGAAGCGGCGCCACCCGCGGACGTGGTCCTCGTGAGCCACGCGCATGAGGACCACGTCGCCGGTCTCGGAAGCTACGACGTGCCGGTTCACATCCACGAGGCGGACATCGACGGCCTGCGATCTCGCGAGGTCATGGTCGCCGGGTTCGGGCTCCCTCCCGACGCCATCGACGACGCCGACCGGAAGCTGCGGGATCTTTTCCACGTGAACGGTCGTCCGGATGCGCTGAAGTTCACCGACGGAGCCGTGTTCGACCTCGGTGGGCGCACCGTGACCGTGGTGCACCTTCCCGGTCATACGGCGGGTCACTGCGGCTTCCTGGTCGAGCCGGACGGATTCCTGTTCGTGGCGGATGTCGACCTGACGTCGTTCGGTCCTTACTACGGCGATGTCGGTAGCAGTCTTGTGGACTTCGAGGCGTCCATGCGCCGGTGCCGGGAGATCGACGCCCGCTGGTACGGCACGTCGCATCAGAAGGGTGTGATCGAGGGTGGCGATGAGTTCCGCAGGCGACTCGATGCCTTTGCCGGTGTGGTGGAGAAGCGGGACGCGGTGCTGCTGGGGCTGCTCGGTGAACCGCGGTCCGTCGCGGAGATCGTCGCGCACCGGCTGGTCTACCGGCCGCATGTGGAAGGCGCGCACGTGAATCCGGTCGAGCAGAGGACGGCGATGCGGCACCTGGACCGCTTGATCGGCAAGGGGCTGGTCGCAGAGGTCGAGCAGGGCCGGTTCCTCGCGACGTAGCGCTCGACTCCATCGGGCACCCACGGACGTTGACCGGTTCCGGCAGCAAGGTTTCGCTCCCGCAGTCGTCGGACTTGCGGTCGCGCGCTGGCCGACGGTGACTGATCGCGCGCCGCGGGAAGTGCGCGGGTTATGAGCCAGGCGTGCCCGGGGTGGGGGTGATCAGGGCGAGGGCGGCGTCGGTGAGGGCCTGGACCCGGCTCGGGGTGAATCTCTGGGGTTCGAAGGGGTGCATCAGCATCCAGCCGTCGCCCATGGCGACGAGCTGATCGGCGAGCAGGTCCGGGGGGATGTCGTCGCGGACGGTGCCTCGTGCTTGGCCGGTTTGGAGGATCGTGGTGTACGTGTCGCGGTGGTGCGCGTAGCGCTGCTCGATGACGGTGGCGAGGGCGGGTTCGTATCGGGCGTGGGCGAGCAGTTGGGACATTACCGGCCAGAATTCGGGATCGCCGGTGGTCAGATCCAGCCACCGCTGGAAGAGCGCTTTGATGTCGGTGTGCTCCCGGGCGGATTCCAGCATCGCGTCGTAGGTGTCGAACCGGCTTTCGGTCAACGCGGTGACCAGTTCCTCCTTGTTCGCGAAGTAGTAGGTCACCGCCCCGGTCGTGCACCCCGCGCGCTGGGCCACCTTGCGCAGTGATGCGTTGGCGTAGCCCTCCCGCGCGATCACCGACGTCGCCGCCTTCAGCAGCTCCGCCCGCTTCGCGGCGTGGTCCCCGGTCGGGCGGCCACGCTGCGCGGCCGGCTCGGTTCCGCCCTCGCCACCCGCCGGCCGGGCCTTCGTGTTCGGCACCCCGCCGATTCTGCCACACAATTTTCATAACGACCGTTGTGTGAAATTGCGGTTCCCGAGCTGCGGCGCGGGCTGTCGTGCACCCCAGTTTTGCATGATCATACGTCGCAATGCATACTCTCTTCCATGTCCAAGGTTCTCACCTCCCTGCCCACCGGCGAGCGCGTCGGCATCGCCTTCTCCGGGGGCCTCGACACCTCTGTCGCGGTCGCGTGGATGCGCGACAAGGGCGCCGTCCCGTGCACCTACACCGCCGACATCGGCCAGTACGACGAGCCCGACATCGCCTCGGTGCCCGGTCGTGCGCTGACCTACGGTGCCGAGCTCGCGCGCCTGGTCGACTGCCGCGCGGCGCTGGTCGAGGAGGGCTTGGCCGCGCTCACCTGCGGTGCGTTCCACATCCGCTCCGCGGGGCGCCCGTACTTCAACACCACGCCGCTGGGCCGGGCCGTCACGGGAACCCTGCTGGTCCGGGCGATGCTCGAGGACGACGTGCAGATCTGGGGCGACGGCTCGACCTACAAGGGCAACGACATCGAGCGGTTCTACCGGTACGGCCTGCTGGCCAACCCGCAGCTGCGCATCTACAAGCCGTGGCTGGACGCGGACTTCGTGTCCGAGCTCGGTGGCCGCAAGGAGATGTCGGAGTGGCTGCTGGCGCACGACCTGCCCTACCGGGACAGCGCCGAGAAGGCCTACTCGACCGACGCCAACATCTGGGGCGCGACGCACGAGGCCAAGACGCTGGAGCACCTCGACACCGGCATCGAGACCGTGGACCCGATCATGGGCGTGCGGTTCTGGGACCCGGAGGTCGAGGTCGCCACCGAGGACGTGACGATCGGCTTCGAACAGGGCCGCCCGGTGACGATCAACGGCAAGAAGTTCGCCACCGCGGTCGACCTGGTGATCGAGGCGAACGCGGTCGGTGGCCGGCACGGCCTGGGCATGTCGGACCAGATCGAGAACCGCGTGATCGAGGCCAAGAGCCGCGGCATCTACGAGGCGCCGGGGATGGCGTTGCTGCACGCCGCGTACGAGCGGCTGGTCAACGCGATCCACAACGAGGACACCCTGGCGTACTACCACAACGAGGGCAGGCGGCTGGGCCGGCTGATGTACGAGGGCCGGTGGCTGGACCCGCAGGCGCTGATGGTGCGGGAGTCGCTGCAGCGCTGGGTCGGCACGGCGATCACCGGCGAGGTGACGCTGCGGCTGCGGCGTGGTGAGGACTACTCGATCCTGGACACCACCGGCCCGGCGTTCAGCTACCACCCGGACAAGCTGTCGATGGAGCGTACCGAGGACTCGGCGTTCGGCCCGGTGGACCGGATCGGTCAGCTCACGATGCGCAACCTCGACATCGCGGACTCGCGCGCCAAGCTGGAGCAGTACGCGGGCATCGGCATGGTCGGCACCGGTCACCCGGCGCTCATCGGTGCCGCGCAGGCGGCGTCGACGGGGCTGATCGGGGCGATGCCGCAGGGTGGTGCCGAGGCGATCGCCTCCCGCGGCCGGGACTCCGAGGAGGGGCAGACCCTCGACCGGGCCGCGATGGAGTACGGCACGGACTGATCTGCGTTCTTGTGGGCCAGGTGGGGCGTCCCACCTGGCCCACAACGGCTTTCCTGGGTGTTCACCGCGTCGGGACAGGTCGGCGTCGGGCACCAGGATCGACTGCGGGTAGCCGCTTCCGTCGCTGACGACCACGCAGAACGCAGTGTGGTGGGCCGCCTTCCCGTGCGGTTGCGCGGGGGTTGGGTGGCGCGAGCCTCCCACCACAGCCCCTCCCCCATCCCCAGGCGCAGCACGATCAGTTGCGACAGGTCCATGAGGCGGCGGACTTCGGGTTGCCACGCGAGCACTGCCGGCGCGAGCGGGCGATCGAGTCCGTGTGCGGTCTCAGCCTGGTCGGCTTCGGGATTTGGCTGGCCGCGCCCCTCTGACGTACGCCGCGGCTACGCGGTGCGTGGTCATCGGTCGGCGCGGGCGTGCCAGCGGCCGTCGGTTCGGGTGATGCGGACCGGGTGGTCGAAGCACTTGCTGACCTCGTCGGTGGTCAGCACCTCGTCCACTCCCCCGGTGGCCAGGCAGCGTCCTTCGCGCAGCAGCATGGCGTGGGTGGTGCTGGCGGGGAGTTCTTCGAGGTGGTGAGTCACCAGCACGGTGGCCAGTTCGGGGTGTTCGGCGCGCAGTTCGTCGAGGCTGGTGAGCAGTTGTTCGCGGGCTGCGAGGTCCAGGCCGGTGGCGGGTTCGTCGAGCAGCAGCAGCCGTGGGAGGGGCATGAGGGCGCGGGCGATGAGGGCGCGGCCGCGTTCGCCCTGGGAAAGGGTGTTCCAGCGGGCATCGGTCTTGCCGCCCATGCCGAGCATGCCGATCAGGCGGTCGGCCTGCCGGGACTGTTCGTCGGTCGGCTGCCAGCGCGGGACCGGTTCGGTGGTGTTGGTGGCGCCGGTGAGCACGACGTCGCGGACCCGCAGCGGGCTCTGCAGGGGGTGGCGGGGGTTGATGTGGCCGACGTAGGAGCGCAGTTGCCGCATGTCGACCCGGCCGAGCCGGTGCCCGAGGACCTCGACCGTTCCGCGGGTGGGGTGGCTGACGGCACCGAGGAGGTTCAGCAGGGTGCTCTTGCCGGCACCGTTGGCGCCCAGCAGCGCCCAGTGCTGGCCGCGGTGGACCTCCAGCGAGATCGACTGCAGCAGGTAGTTCCCGTCGCGGACGACGTCGATGTCGGTGACCCGCAGGACGGGGCCGGTCTCGGTGGGCCGGGAGTCGATCACCGGATGGCCTCCAGGATCTCGCGCCCGGGCACGGCCGGGTGCTCGTGTGACGTGCACGGGGGTCGGACGCGAGGCTCGACTCGGCCTCGGCGCGGCCCTTCGGGAGACGTCCCGGAGTGGGTGGTGGCGCGGGCCCGGTGTCGCTCGCGGTCCCGGTGTCGCCGGGCCGCTGACCGTCCGATCATGGTCGGTACCGGAACCCTACCGGTTCCGCGATGTGGATCGTGTTGCCGGTGCGCCGCCCGGGATCGATACCCTGGTGAAAACCTGTTCACCTGCTATTGCGCCTAGTTGAGGATTCGATGCCGCCACCTGCCGCACATCCCGGGTTGCCGACGCTGGCCGACAGCGTCCGGCTGGCCGAGGACGGGGTGCACATCCTGGATCGCCGGGTGTTCCCGTTCGAGCACCGGTGGGTGCACGCCCGCACCGTGGAGGAGGTCGCCGCGGCGATCGAGGACATGGTGACGCAGTCGTCCGGGCCGTACTTCGCGGTGCTGTGGGGCATGGTGCTGGCCGCGCGGGAGACGGCCGGGCAGGATCCGGAGACCGCGCGCGAGCGGCTGCGGGCCGCCGGCGACCGGTTGATCGCCACCCGCCCGACCAACGACCAGCCGCGCAAGGCGGTGGAGTGGGTCATGGCGTCGGTGGACACCGGCGGCGATGAGGTGGCCGCCGCGGCGCTGGCCGGTGCGCGGGCCGGGGACGAGGACTACCGGCGGCGCAGCCGCGAGATGGGACGCGCCGGTGCGGCTCTGCTGCCGGAGGGCGGCCGGGTCCTGACGCACTGCTGGGGCGATCTGTACCTGGTGGGTCTGGTCGAGGCGGCGCTGGAGACCGGCAAGCGGCCGTCGTTCGTGTGCACCGAGACCCGCCCGTACCTGCAGGGCGCGCGGCTGACCGCGGAGACGCTGGCGGAGATGGGCGTGGACACCACGCTGGTCACCGACGGCATGCCGGCGTCGCTGATGCGGGTGGGTGAGATCGACGCGTTGGTGACCGCGAGCGACCGGGTCACCATGGACGGGCACGTGATCAACAAGGTGGGGACGTTGCAGCTGGCGGTGGCCGCGAACGCCTTCGGCGTGCCCTTCCACGCGTTGTGCCACGCCCCGGATCCCGCCTCGGCCACCGGCGCGGATGTGCCGATCGAGTTCCGCGACGGCGACGAGGTGCTGCACACCCTGGGGCGGCGCAGCGCCAGCGAGCGGGTGCGGGGACTGTACCCGGCCTTCGACATCACCGATCCGCGGTTCGTGACCACGGTGGTGACCGACCGGGGCGCGTTCGCGCCGGACCGGGTGCACGAGTACTGGAACGAGGAACGGGGGACGGCACGGTGAGCGTGCGGGTCGCGGCCAGGTGGGTCGTGCTGGACATCGAGGGAACGCTGACCGCCACCAGCCAGGTGCACGTGGTGCTCTACGACTACGCGCGGCCGCGGCTTGGGCCGTGGATCGACGCGCACGGCGACGATCCGGTGGTCGCCCAGGCGGTGGCGCAGGTCAAGGCCGACGCCGGGTTGGGTGAGCGGGCCGGCACCGCCGAGGTGGTGGCGGTGCTGCACGGCTGGATGGACGCCGACCGCAAGGCCAGTCCGTTGAAGACGTTGCAGGGGCTGATCTGGGCCGACGGGTACGCCCGCGGGGAGCTGACCACCGACTACTTCGCGGACGTGGTGCCGGCGTTGCGGTCGTGGCTGGACCGGGGCCTGCGGCTGGCGGTGTTCTCCTCGGGTTCGGTGGCCGGGCAGGTCGCGTCGTTCTCCAACACGACCTCCGGTGACCTGCGGGGGCTGTTCTCGCATCACTTCGACACGGTCAACGCCGGGCCGAAGCGGGAGCGCGCCTCCTACGATGCGATCGCCGCGGGGCTGGGTTCGGTCGCGGGCGAGATCGTGTTCTTCTCGGACGTGCCGGCGGAGCTGGATGCCGCCGCGGCGGCGGGCTGGCGGACCGTGGGGGTGGCCCGGGCCGGGGAGCCGTTCGCGGACGCCGATTTCGGGTCGCATCCGGTGGTGTCCACTTTCGACGATGTTGAGCTTGGGGTGATCGTGTGAGCGTCGGTCTGGAGCAGGCCGGGGCGGCGTTGGCCGCGGAGTCGGCGCGGATGGCGGGGCTGGGCTGGATGCGTGGCACGTCCGGCAACCTGTCGGTGACGTTGCAGCGGGAGCCGCTGCGGCTGGCGGTGACGGCCAGCGGCCTGGACAAGGGCGAGCTGACCGGCGAGGACGTGGTGGTCGTGGACTCCGCCGGGGCGGCAGTGCCCGATCAGCCCAATCCCGCGCAGCGGCCGTCGGCGGAGGCGGGGTTGCACGCGCGGATCGCGGCGGTGGCCGGTGCGGGTGCGGTGGTGCACGTGCACATGCTCTCGGCGGTGGTGGCCGGGCAGCGCTGGCCCGGTGGTGTGGTGCTGCGGGATCTGGAGATGCTCAAGGGTCTCGGGCGCCGCGACGACGATGTGATGACGGTGCCGGTGGTGCCCAACAGCCAGGACATGGGCGTGTTGGGCGATGCGTTCGAGGCGGGTTTCGACGCCGCGACGCCGGCGGTGATCGTGGCCCGGCACGGCTTGTACGTGTGGGGCCGGGATCTGGTGCAGGCCCGGCACCGCACGGAATGCTTGGACTGGCTGTTCCAGTTCACCTTGGCCACGAACGGAATCCAGGAGGGTGTGGCATGACGTTGCTGACTGTGTGGCCGGACACCGATCCCGGCACGGTGGAGCTGCGCACCGAGGACGGCGAGCGGATCGCGGACGTCCTCAAGCAGTTCGGGGTGCGCTTCGAGCGCTGGGAGCTCAAGGAGCTGTCGGCGGACGCGTCCGCCGACGACGTGCTGGCCGCGTATCGCGCCGAGGTCGACCGGGTCATCGACGCCGAGGGCTACATCAAGGTGGACGCGGCGGTGATGACGCCGCGCGACGGTGATCCGGAGTGGGCTCAGCAGGCGAAGGCGGCGCGGGAGAAGTTCCTGTCGGAGCACACCCACGACGATGACGAGGACCGGTTCTTCGCCCGCGGTGCCGGGGTCTTCTACCTGCACATCGGTGGGAAGGTGTACGCGGTGCTGTGCGAGGCGGGTGACCTGCTGAGCGTGCCTGCGAACACCACGCACTGGTTCGACATGGGGACGCGCCCGGATTTCGTGGCGATCCGGTTCTTCCACGACGAGGACGGCTGGGTGGGCGATTTCTGCGCCACGGACACCGCGGAGCGGTTCCCGTCGTTCGACGAGCTGATGGCCTCGCGGTGAAGCCGGCGCCGGGTGCGGACTTCTCCTTCCGCACCCGGCTTCTCCTTCTGGGGCAGGGTGACCGCGCCTGCCCATCGCGGTGATGAGCGCACGGCGTTGCTGGGTTTCCTGCAGCGGCAGCGCGATCTGGTGGCGTGGAAGGTTTCCGGGTCTTCGGATGCGGTGTTGCGGCCGGTGGCGACGCCGACGGGTTCGACCAGGTCCCCTCAGATCTGGTCCCCGGCGAGGAACCGCAGGACTCGGGGCAGTGCGTCGGTGGCCCGGTCCCAGCCGGTTTGGTGGTCGGCGCCGGGCAGCGAGAAGAACTCGGTGCCGGTCTGCTGCGCGAAGGTCCGCATCGGGTCGTGCCAGAAGTCCTCGGTGCCGGCGTACATGAGCATCGGGACGCCGGTGGTGGCGAGCGCGTGGTGCTGGCCGGGTTCGTGGGCGAAGGCCTGGAAGTTCGCGCGCAGTGCCGCGGGGTCGGCGGCGTCGATCACGGCGGCCAGTGCGGGGTCGGCGGTGGCCGCTTGGTGCATGAACGGGTAGGGGTCGGTGTCGGCCGGCAGGCCGAGGTGGCGCAGCACCGGGGCGATCGCGGAGCGGAATCCGTCGATGGGGTCGAAGGCGCCGGCGACGAGCCGGGTGAGCCGTTCGGGGGCGTGCACGGCGACGGCGTAGCCGGTGAAGGCTCCCAGCGAGTAGCCCCAGAACGCGGCTTCGGTGGCGCCGACGGCGTCGAGCACGGCGGTGACGTAGTCGGCGCGCCGGGCCAGGGCGTAGGCCGCGGGGTCGTGCGGGGCGTCGCTTGCGCCGAGGCCCAGCGGGTCCACGGTGATGACGGTGTGGGTGGCGGCGAGCGTTGTGGTGCAGCCGGTTCGGGTCCAGTGCGCGCCGGTCTGGAACATGCCCGGGTGCAGCAGCAGCGGGGGCCCGTCTCCGGCGATCTGGTAGGAGATCCGGTATCCGTTGCTGCGTGCGATGGGCACCCGAATTGCTCCTCGTCGCCGGTGGCTCCCCTGACGGTGGCGCCGACGCTACTGGGGTTGCGGCGGCGCCGGGTGTCGTTCCGCTTCGATCGCGGGAGGTTTTCGGGCGGCTCGGTTCCTGACGGGTTGGTCGTGGGTGATCTCTGCGAGTGGAATGTCGTGCGGGGCGGCCGAGAACCGCTTGATCAATACGACATGGTGTCGCGGATTGCCTGAACAACGGCGTCCGGCCGGAGCCAGGCGATGCCCGAGTGCCCGGCATCGTCCAGGCGGCGAACGCGGGCTCGGGGTAGCACCGCGGCCAGGTCGGTGTACAGCCGGTGCTTGGTCTGGTTGGACTCGGCCAGCGATGCGTGCGCTTCGGGCGGCACCAGCTCCTCGGCGAACGTGTCGGTCCCCATGGCGGACACGAAGATCAGCGGCACGTCGGGATCGGGTCCGGCGTCGCGGACTTCGCCGAACAGCCGCGGCAGGTTCATCGGCTCGCGCAGGGACTGCCGGTAGCCCTCGCTGCTGAACCCCTGATCCAGCAGCGGTTCGCGGATCTCGGCGGGCCAGGCGGCAAGCGCCCGGCCGAACGTGGTCCGGTACGCGGCCCGCATCGCGTCCAGCTGCTCGGGCGGGAACAGGTCGTCGGTGTTCGGGTTCCGCAGCCGCTGCGCTTTCTCCTCCGGCAGGTAGTCGACGATGTCCTCGTGAGTCGGGTCGAGCAGGACCGCGCCGGCGACGTCGCCGGGGAATCGCTTCGCGTAGAGCCGCGCGTACAGGCCGCCGAGCGAATGCCCGACCAGCACGTACGGGCCGGGTACGGTCGCGGCGCGCAGCAGTTCGTGCAGGTCGTCGGTCACCTGCGTGCCACTGCGCGGAAGGTCCACCACGTCGCTCCAGCCCATGCCGAGCCGGTCGTAGATCACGCTCGTGGTGAACTCGGCGACGAGGTTGTGCACGTTCCAGTAGTACAGGCCGGACATCCCACCACCGGCCAGGAACACCACGGGCGGCCCACCGGTGCCGGACCGGTGCAGCAGCATCGCTCCGTCCGGGACCTCGTAGCTCATCCCCAACGGGGGCCCGGTGTTCTCCGCCATGGCCTGTACTCCTGTCGTCGGGAGCCTGGTCAGCACATCGGAGCCGGCGGACCTGCCGGGCCGCACCCCCATTCACCAGGCTCGTCCACTCGCGGACCTGTGCTTGCCGGTCATCGCGGCAGGTTTCTGCGGTGTTCTGCGCGGTGGGCGAGGTGGTGTTCGATGCCGTTGAGCTGGTTGTTCAGGCCGAACTCGAACAGGTCGTCCAGGCCGAGTTCGACGCCGCTGGTCGCGGCGGCGGCCAGGTTCGGGTAGCGGCCGGTTCCCAGCAGGTTCCACATCTCGGGTTCGTCGGTGTCGTGGCGTTGCCTGCTGGTGATGCCGGTTTCCTGGGTGAGTTCCGCTTCTAGGGAGTGGCTCATGGCGATGCCGCCGACGTAGCCGTTGAGGCCGACGGCGATGCGCAGTTTGTCGCGGTGGTCGAGGCCGAGCCCGTCGAGGGTGGCGAGTTGCCATTCGACGTGGGCCATGCCGGCCGGCAGCAGCGGCGGCTGGGCCAGTGAGTTGAGGGCGATGGGCGCGAGCCAGGGGTGTCGCCGGTAGGTGGCCCATTGCCGGCGGGCGAGTTCTTCGAGGCGGGCGCGCCAGCCGCGGTGGCCGGGTCCGGGCAGTGGGGTTTCGGCGAGGGCGGCGTCGGCCATGAGCCGGAGGAGTTCGTCCTTGTCGGGGACGTGCCGGTACAGGGACATGGTGCCGGCGCCGAGTTCGGCGGCCACGCGGCGCATGGACACCGCGGCGCGGCCTTCGCGGTCGGCGATGCCGATGGCGGTGCGCACGATGCGTTCGCGGCCGGCGGGTTCGGTGGTTCGGGGTGACCGGGGCCGGGTGCGGCGGTGCGCTGTGGGGTCGCTGACGACGGTGCCGGTGCCGGGGACGGCGTGCACGAGGCCGTGCTGGCGCAGGGCGGCGAGGGCTTTGGTGGCGGTCGCCATGGCCACGCCCCATTCGTCGATGATCTGGCGGGTCGAGGGCACCTTGTCGCCGGGGCGGAGCCGGCCGGAGTCGATGCGGGCGCGGATGTCCTCGGCGATGCGCAGGTACGGCGGGTGGGGCCGGGATCCGGTGGTCATCGCTCCCCTTTCGGTTTCGCACTAGTGCACTACCCCGGGAAATTATAGGAAACCCCACGGATTCCCTTAAGGCGCACTAGTGCTATCCACGTATTTTCCGGGATTTTTCGTTGTACTGCAGCATGTTCGGCACCGCATCCAATACGGTGTACGCGTCAGGTGCGGGGTACGCACTCTCCTTTTTCGGGGTGGATCGATGAGCGTGGTGGCGGAACGTCCGGTGGTTGCGGAGGAATCGCGGGCGGTGCGGTGGTGGCGGCGGCCGTGGGTGGGCCCGTTGGCGTTGGTCGCGGTGGCGTTCGTGGTGGTGTCGGTGCCGCGGTACCTCACGCTTGATCCGGCGCAGTCGCTGGTGCCACCCGTGGAGTGGTTCGCGCCGTACTACCCGATGCTCGTGGCGCACGTGCTGTGCGGGTCGGTGGCGATCGTGAGCTGCTGCTTCCAGGTGTGGCCTGCGTTCCGGCGGCGGTATCCGGTGGCGCACCGCTGGATCGGCCGCGCCTACGTCTTCGCCGGGGTGCTGCCCGCGGCGGTGATGGCGACGGTGATCGGCACGATGTCGCCGTTCGGTCCGGTGGCGCGGGTGAGCAGCGTGCTGCTGGGGCTGGTGTGGTTCGGCTGCACGGTCGCGGGGTGGCGCGCGGGGCGGGCGCGGCGGTTCGGTGATCACCGCAAGTGGATGGTGCGGTCGTTCGTGCTGACCATCTCCACGGTCACCAACCGGGTGTGGGGGGGTGGTGGCGGGTGTGGTGCTGGGCCCGCAGCTGGAGACGACCTTCGGCGGCAACGAGCAGTACATGACGTCGACGATCGCCGGGCTGACGACGTGGCTGGGCTGGGTGGTTCCGCTGATCCTCGCCCAGCTGTGGCTGGACCGGCGGCCGAAGAAACGCGCCCGGGCCGCGAGCCGTTCCGGGGTGCCGGCTTGACCTGGAGTGCGGTGGAGGTTGAACGCTGGGGCGGTCTGGTTCGCCGAGCCGCCCGGGGGTGGTCGTGTCCGCGATCGATGTCGATGCCGCCACCACGGGCGGCTTGTTCTCCCGCCGCTACCGGTCGCTGACCTTCGGCGCACTCACGTTGATCTCGCTGGTGGCCTTCGAGTACGTGGCGGTGGCCACGGCGATGCCGACGGTCGCCCGTTCCCTGGACGGGTTGGCCCTGTACGCGGTGGCGTTCGGCGGGACGACGGCCGCCGGTGTGGTGAGCATGGTCGTCTCCGGCGGGTGGAGCGATGCGCGCGGGCCTGCGGTGCCGCTGCGGGTGGGGGTCGCGGTGTTCGCCGCGGGGCTGCTGCTGGCCGGGGTCGCGCCGGTGATGTGGGTGCTGGTGGCGGGCCGGATCGTGCAGGGCTTGGGCGGCGGGTTGATCTCGGTGGCCCTGTACGTGGTGGTGGGGCACGTGTTGCCGGAGGCGTTGCGGGCGCGGTTCTTCGGGATGCTGGCCGGGGCGTGGCTGCTGCCGTCGATCGTGGGCCCGCTGGTGGCGGGGCTGCTGGTGGAGAGGTTGAGCTGGCGGTGGGTATTCCTGGCGACGATGGTGCTGGCGGTGCCCGCGCTGGCGTTGGTGAGCCCGAGCTTGCGCGGGTTGTCCTGGCGTTCGCGGCCGCAGCGGCGCGGTTTCGACCGTCCGCTGTGGGCGGTGGGTGCGGCGGCGGGCGGGCTGCTGCTGCACTACGGCGGGCAGCAGACCGGTTGGCTGTCGGGAGTGCTGGTCATCGCGGGATTGGCGGCGTTGGTGGCGTTCGCGCCGAGGTTGTTGCCGGTGGGGACGTTCCGGGGCCGGGCGGGGCTGCCGAGCGTGGTGGCGTTGCGCGGTATCGCGGGTGCGGCGTTCTCGGCCGCGGAGGTGTTCGTGCCGCTGATGTTGTCGCGGGAACGGGGCCTGTCCCCCACCGCCGCGGGTTTGGTGCTGACCACCACCGCGGTCGGGTGGCTGGCGGGTTCGTGGCTGCAGGGCCGCCTGCCGGCGTGGAACCGGGTTCCGGTGCTGGGCGCGGCGCTGCTGGCCGCCGGGGCGGCGGGGGTGGCGACGACGGTCTTCGCGGCGGTGCCGCTGGTGGTGTGCATCGGCGGGCTCGCGATGATGTCGCTGGGGATGGGCCTGGTGTATCCGGTGTTGTCGACGTTGACGCTGCGGTTGTCGGCGCCGCGCGAGCAGGGCGTGAACAGTTCGGCGTTGCAGCTCAGCGAGTCGCTGTTCACCACGACGGTGCTGGCGGTGGCGGGCACGTTGTTCGCGGCGTGGCTGGTGTGGTCGCCTGCCACCGCGTATCTCGCGGGTTTCGGTCTCGCCGCGGTCCTGGCGCTGCTGGCCGTCGCGGTGGCCTTCCGCGCCCGGTGAAACCTGTCCTCGCGCCGATCGCCATGTCACCGGCCTGGTCGTAGGCTGCCCGGAAGTGCCCTTTCGGAAGAAGTTCGACTGGCGTGTCGATCCGCGGCGTTTCCCGTTCGACCTAGGGGTGAGCGGGTCCGAGCGGGACCCCCGGATGACCCAAGGAGACACCACCGTGAAGTACATGCTGATCATGCGCGCGACCGACGAGTCCTTCGAGGCGTTCCAGGACGTCGACTTCAACGAGATCATGGAGGCGATGGGCCGGTTCAACGACGAGATGATCCAGGCCGGTGTCCTCGTCGCCGCCGAAGGCCTCGACGACGCCACAGACGGCGTGGTCGTCGACTACTCCTCCCAGCCGCCGGTGGTCACCGACGGCCCCTACGGCGAGACCAAGGAACTGTTCGGCGGCTACTGGATCCTCGACGTCGCCTCCAAGGAGGAGGCCGTGGCGTGGGCCAAGCGCGCGCCGATGGCCGGCCCGGGCAGCAAGTGCGAGATCCGCCGGGTCACCAGCATCGACGAGTTCCCGCAGGACAACGAGTGGATCAAGAAGGAGCGGGCTTGGCGCGAGGCGACCGGCCAGCTCTGAGCCCGGACGCGATGGCGAACCCCACCGGCCGCGAGGCGGTCGCGGCGGTCTGGCGGATCGAGTCCGCGCGGATCGTCGGCGCCCTGGCCCGCTACACCGGCGATTTCGCGCTCGCCGAGGACCTCGCCCAGGAGGCGTTGGCGGAGGCGCTGGTGACCTGGCCGCGCGAGGGCGTGCCGCGCAATCCGGCGGGGTGGCTGCTCACCGTCGGCCGGCGTCGCGCGATCGACGCGTTCCGCCGGCGCTCCGCCCTCGACGAGCGGTACGCCGCCCTCGCCCACGACCTCGGCGAGGGCGGCGTGGCCTCGGGGCGCCCGCCCGTGAATGCGGATCGGGACGCCGAAGATGTGCTGTGGGATCCCGACCAGATCGACGACGACGTGCTCGCGTTGATGTTCACCGCCTGCCACCCCGTGCTGTCGCGGGAGGCGAGGGTGGCGCTCACCCTGCGGGTCGTCGGCGGTCTCACCAGCGACGAGATCGCCAAGGCGTTCCTCATCCCGACCGCCACCGTGCAGGCCCGGATCACCCGCGCGAAGAAGACCCTCGGGGCGGCGCGGGTGCCGTTCGCGGTGCCCGCGGCCGCGGAGCGCGCCGAGCGGCTGGGCTCGGTGCTCAGCGTGGTCTACCTGATCTTCACCGAGGGATCCTCGGCCAGCTCCGGTAGCGATCTGATCCGGCTCGACCTCGCGCGCGAGGCGCAGCGCCTCGCGCGGGTGCTGGCCCGCCTGGTGCCCGACGAGCCCGAAGTCTTCGGCCTGCTGGCGCTGCTGGAGCTGACCGCGGCGCGCTTCCCCGCCCGCACCGGGCCCGACGGCGAGCCGGTGTTGTTGGAGCACCAGGACCGCCGCCGCTGGGACCGCGCCGCGATCCGCCGGGGACGGGCGGCGCTGGCCCGCGCGGAACGGATCGGCCGGGGCCTGAGCGCCTACGGCCTGCAGGCGGCGATCGCCGAATGCCACGCCGTGGCGCCGTCGGTCGAGGAAACGAACTGGGAGCGCATCGTGCTCCGCTACGAGGCGCTCGGGCGGCTCGCGCCGTCACCGGTGGTCGACCTCAACCGGGCCGTCGCGGTCTGCATGGCGCGGGGACCGGCGGCCGCGTTGCCGATCGTGGACGAGCTGGCGGCCGCGCAGGCGCTACCGAACTCGCACCTGCTGCCCAGCGTCCGCGGGGAACTGCTCACCCGCCTGGGACGCATCGACCAGGCACGCACCGAACTGCAGCTCGCACTGCAGCTGTGCGGGAACGAACGCGAGCGGGCCGTGCTCGAACGCAAACTCGCCGACCTCGGCTGACCGGCAGCTACGCGGCTGCCACCAGAACGGCTGTGCCGAGCCGGAATTGTGCTGGGCCGCCGGGGTTGAGGAGGATGCTGGGCGCTGCCCAGCACCGGCCACCAGTACCGCATCAGGAGACCGATGCTCGTGAGGGTTCCCGCAGTACTCGCCGGAAATCGGGCGGATACGCCTGACCAGCGGTGTTCAGTATCCGACCGTTCATTGAACACGGGCGTCATGTCTCGGGTATCGCCGCGTGGCGGTGCGCGACTCGGCGGCACGCTTCGAGAAGTTCGGGTGGGTGCAGGTCGGTGAGGTCGGTGTCGAAAGTGGCGAGAATTCCGGCGATGCCGACCCAGGACCAGGCGCCGAGGACGAGACGGCAGTGATCGGCGTCGAGGTGTTCGACGACGGAGCCACCGGGTGCCCAGCGGGCCACGATGTGGGCGGGCAGGTTGAGTCGTGCGCTGCCGGTGCATTGCCAGGCGGCGGGAGTGTCGCCGCGGTCATGGCTGCTCATGACGAAGTGGGCGAGGTCGCCGCCGGGCAGGTCGCGATGGCCGAAGCCGCGGGTCGTGGGGCGGGGGTGCAGCCGGTCCACCCGGTGCACTCGCCACTGGTGGTCGTCGAGGTCGTAGGCGATGAGGTACCACCGGCCCGCCCACACCACGAGGTGATGGGGTTCGAGGCGGCGGGCTGCAGCGAAGTCCTGGTCTTCGGGGGCGGGGCGCGTCCCGTCGGGGCGTAGGAGTTCGGTGACGAGGACGTGACGCAGACGCACCGCGGTGCCGACGGTGCTGAGCGCGGCGGGATCGATCGGTGGTGCGGGGAACTCCCAATAGTTCTGCAGCCGGGTCAGGCGCAGGGATTCCATCGCGGCGCGCATCGTCTCGGGCATGGCTTGCTGCAGGGTGGCCAGTGCCCTGGCGGTGTCGTCCTGCAGGCCGAACACGGTGCTGGGCGCGGTCTGCAGCGCGATGGCGATCGCGAGCGCTTGGTCGTGGTCGAACAGCAGCGGCGGCAGGGTGTGTCCGGTGCCGAGGCGGTAGCCGCCGTCGGGACCGCGGACGGTCTCGACCGGGTAGCCGAGTTCGCGCAGGGTGTCCAGGTCGCGGCGGACCGTGCGCTCGCTGACCGCGAGCCGGGCGGCGAGGTCGCGCAGCGGCCATTGCCGGCGTGATCCGAGCAGGGACAGCAGCCGTAACGCCCGACGTGAGGTGGTCGCCATCACCCCATCCTGGCACCGGTACTGGTCATTCGGTGTCCACTACCGGTGTCACCGTCGGGTCGGACAAGTGATCGGTCAAGTGGAGGACGGATGAGCATGCGCGTCGTGGTGGTCGGGGGCGGGATCGGCGGGCTCGCGTTGGGTGCCGGGTTGCGCCGCAGCGGCTATGAGGTGGCGGTGTTCGACCGTGACACCGATGTCGCCGCGACCGGCGGCTACCACATCACCCTTGACCAGCGAGCCCAGTCGGCGCTGGGACGACTGGTGGCGCCGGAGGTCATGCGACGGCTGCTGGCGTCGGGGTCGGCGCTGCGGCTGCGTGAGCGGGACGCGTTCTGGGACCGCCGTGGCCGTCTGCTCGGGTACGGCCCGGATCTGGCCGGCAGCGCGAGCATCGACGTCGACCGCATCACGCTGCGCACGCTGCTGGCCGAAGCCGTCGGCGAGGACCTGCATCTCGGGCGGGACGCGTCGGGGGTTGGTTACGACGAGCACGGGATGCCGCGGGTCGCGTTCGCCGACGGCACGTCGGTCACTGCGGATCTGGTGGTCGGCGCCGACGGCACCCATTCGGTCATCGCCCGGCATCTGGCGGCAGGAGCGACCAACCGCCCGGCCGGCATCATCGGATTTTCCGGCCGTACCCGCCGCGCCGACCTCAGTGCCGCTGAACAGCAGCGGCTCGGGTCGCGCTCGACGATGGGAATCGGCCCGCGGGGCGTTGCGCTCTATGTCGGATTCCTCGACCCGGTCGGCAACGCCGCGCTCGACGCCCCCGAGCTGCGCAGGTCGGTCACCACGGGCCCGACCTACATCTGGGGCGCGATGTTCACCGAATCCGCTCGGACCGAATCCCTGCGTGACCTGCGCGGCGCCCAGCTGCAGGCCGCTCTGCTCGACCGGTTTCGCGACCGCCGGTGGACCGATCACACCCTGGAGGTCATCGCCCGCGCCGATCCGGCCAGTGTGGCCGCGTTCCGGTTCAACGCCGCCTCGACCCGCGCCGCCGAACTCGCGCCGTGGAACGCCGGCCGTATCACCGCCCTCGGTGACGCCGTCCATGCCACACCACCCACCGCCGGCATGGGCGCCGGCGCGGCCATTCAAGACGCCGCTGACCTGCTCGGCCAGCTCGACACCATCTCCGAGGACGCCACGACGCTCGCCGACGCGATCGGTCGATTCGAAGCCCGGATGCGCCGGCGCGGCAGTGAAGTCCTCACCTCGGCCATGAAGACCGTTCGCTTGATCCTGGTCACCGACACCACCCTCGGCGCCGTGGCCACCGCGATGGCCACCCCGATCATGGCCGCTGCCGCCCGGCTCGGGCGCTGACCGCCCACTCCTACCCCACCGTCGTGCTTCCTCGATCCGAACCCGTGCCGAGATCAAGTATTCGCACGCCGGCCGGAATCGTGATCGTCGCGCGGTGCCTGCCCGGTGATCGGGTGGGCGGTGAAGACTGTGGGGCATGGAGTTCTTCTGCTATCACCGCGACCGGCGCGGTTCCTTGGGGCTGCGCGAGGCACTGCTGGAAGCACATTGGTCCTACATGGACCGGTTTGCGGAGGTGATGATCGCCCGGGGTCCGACCCTCGACGGCGACACGCCGACCGGCAGCGTGCACATCGTCGACCTTCCTGATCCCGCTGCTGCGCGCGCGTTCGCCTTCGACGAGCCGGGCTACCAGGCCGGGGCGTACCGGGATGTGCTGCTGCGGCGCTGGCGCAACGTGCTGGGCCGCACGATGTGGGACTTCCCCGGCGGCAGCAGCGGCGGCAACCGGTACCTGGTGCTCGGTCTCGGTGCGGGGCAGGCGGTGGGTCTCGAGGTGCCGCGGGGCCGGGACGCCCTGATCGCGTACGGGCCGCTGCTGTCCGACGACGGCACTGCCTGGCTGGGCACGGCAGCGCTGGTCCGGGCGCAGGACCCGGACGAGGCGCGGGGTGTCCTCGACGCGGACCGCTACGCCGATGTCGAGGTGCACACGTGGCAGTCCGGCGGGCGCCGGTAGAAGGAGTTCTGCCTGACGCGGTTCGCGGTCCGGGCATCGGCCGGACCCCTGTGGGGCATCGCGGCGTGTTCCTGGCGGCGATGCCCCACAGGGAGCGGGGGTCAGTTCAGGTGCGCTTCGAGGGCGTCGGCTCCGGCGGTGGCTCCGCCGCAGTCGTGGATGATCTGGCGCATCCGCTGGAGGCTGGCGCGGACCTGTTCGTCGGTGGCGATGTCGTCGACCGCGGTGCGCAGTTCGGCGGCGGTGACGGTGTCGGGGTCGAGGCGGCGGCCGAGGCCGAGTTCTTCGGCGCGGCTGGCGTTGGCGGCTTGTTCGGGCATTTGCGGCACGGCGACCAGGGGCACCCCGGCGTGCAGGGATTCCATGGTGGAGTTCATGCCGGTGTGGGAGAGGAAGACGGTGGCGTGGCGCAGGACCGCGGGCTGCGGGAAGGAGGCTCGCACGTCGAAGTTGGCGGGGATCTCACCGAGGCCGGCGGGGGCGACGTGCTGCCCGGTGGACATGGCGACCTGCCAGGGGCTGTCGGCGAACGCCTCGAAGCACATGCGGTAGAACTCCGGGCGGTTGTTGAACGCGGTGCCCAGGGAGATGAACAGCAGCGGGGCGCCCGCGTCGCGGGGCAGCCAGGGCTGGTCGTGGCGGTCGCCGAGCAGCGGGCCGATGAAGTGGAACCGCTCGTCGAAGGTGTCGCCGGCGAGCTGGAATTCCCGGGGCAGGAACACCAGGTTGAGCTCGGCCGGCGGCGCACCGAAGGGCAGTTGGGCGCGGACGCCGAACTCGGCGCCGATCTGCTGGATCCGCTGGCCGAATTCGGCGAAGGCCTCGGGGGAGAATGCGGCGTTGTCCTTGGCGATGGTGTCGAAGAGGGAGAACTTCTCGTTGGCGGCGAAGCTGGGCACCAGTGCGATCAACGGGATGCCGAGGTCGTCGGCGAGCATGCGCCCGATGGGACTCATGATGTCGACGCAGACGGCGTCCGGCGGGTCGGCGCGGAAGTGCTCGCGCAGCGGCGGGAAGCTGTTCTTGATGTCGTCGACGAAGAACTGCATCAGCCTCCCGACCGGCGGCGGGCCGGTTTGCGCCTGGGGCGGTATTTCCGGCACATCGGTGGGCAGTTCGACGACGTCGGCGCCGGTGGCTTCCACGGCCTGGACCATCTTCGGGCCGGTGGCGTAACTGACCCGGTGGCCGCGGCGCAGCAGTTCGGTCACCAGGGGCAGGGTGGGGTTGATGTGGCCGGCGGCGGGCATGCTGATGAACGCGAAGTGCTTCTTCATGATCCCTCGTACTGGACGTGCGCGTTTCGCGCGGGGCTCACCGTCCAGTATCCGGATCTGTTCCGGCGGCGGCATGTGGCGTTGATCATCACCGTTTTTCGCCTATTCCGGTCAAAAGGTGTTCGGGGCCGGTGGAATTGCGTCCGGAATCGGCCGCTCGCCGCAATTCGTGCCACGCCCCCGGTTTTGCCGGAGCCCGTCGGCGCGCGTTTCCCTGACGCCCCGGGAAAAAGCCCGGAGCCTTCCGCGTTGTTCCCGGTGTCAGGGCAGGGTGAGCACGCGCGGGCCGTCCTCGGTGATGGCGATGGTGTGCTCGACGTGGGCGGCGCGGCTGCCGTCGCCGGTGAGCACGGTCCAGCCGTCGTCGGCGGTGCGGATGTCGTCGCGGCCGGCGGCGAGGAACATCGGCTCGATGGCCAGGACCAGGCCGGGGCGCAGCGGCGTGCCGCGGCCGGCGGGGCCGTCGTTGGGCACGAACGGGGCTTCGTGCATGTCGCGGCCGACGCCGTGGCCGCCGAGGGGGTCGGGGATGCCGTAGCCGGCGCTGCGCCCGACGACGCCGATGGCGCGGGAGATGTCGCCGATGCGGGCACCGGGCCGGGCGGCGGCGATGCCGTCGGCGAGGGCCTGCGCGGTGGTGTCGGCCAGCCGGGTGTCCTCGGGGCGGGCGGCGCCGACGCTGAAGGTGATGGCGGCGTCGCCGACCCAGCCCTGCAGGCGGGCGCCGCAGTCGATGCTGACGAGGTCGCCGTCGGCGAGCCGCTGTCCGTTGGGGATGCCGTGCACGATCGCGTCGTTGACCGAGGTGCAGATGGTGCCGGGGAACGGGGTGGGCGCCCAGTTGGGCCGGTAGCCGAGGAACACCGGTTGCCCGCCGGCGTCGGTGATCGTGGTGTGCGCGAGTTCGTCGAGCTCGCGCAGCGTGGTGCCGGCGGTGGCGTGCTCGCGGACGGCGTGCAGTGCTCGGGCGACGATGCGGCCCGCTTCGCGCAGCGCGTCGATCTCGGTGGGCGTCTTCAGTTCGATCACGTGCGTCTCTCCACACCACTGGACCCAATAACTATACCGATATTAGTATCACGGCCATGGTGCGTGTGCCGCTGAACGAGCAAGAACGGCAACGAGGCGAACTGCTCGGCCAGGCGCTGCGGGAAGCCCGCGGCGCGCGCAGCATGGTCGAGATCGCCGCCGCGTCCGGGATTTCCACCGAAACCCTCCGCAAGATCGAGAAGGGCCGCATCCCCACCCCCGCGTTCTTCACCGTCGCAGCGGTGGCCGACGCGGTGGGACTGTCGCTGGACGAGCTGCGCAAGAACGTCGCGACGACACAGGAAGCACAACAGCGCATGTCGGCGTGACCCGGCCGGACCGGGCATAACTCCCCCTTGAAACCGGCTGAAAACAGGCCGGCTCCGCGGACCCCCGGACGCCGGGCGACGATCCGCTTCGGACAGTCCACATCGGACACCAATGGTGGCGACCCTTCGTGTCCGCGCATGCGTTTCCAGTTGACCCCGCCACACCCTCCGCATGCTGCGACGGAGATCACAAGCGGGCACCCGTGTGGTGCGTACGCTCCGGCAACCGACCGGTAACCCGCCGGGCGCATGGACCGTCCGACACGAATTCATGACGAATTCGCTACGATTCGCCGGCCGGGTCGGGGACAGGACAACAACCGGCACTACACGAACGGAGTGACCAGTTGCCCGCCGAGCACCCCGACCCGTTGCGCCGCTGGTGGTGGCGGACCCCGCTGGCGGCACGCCTGCTGCCCGCCGTCGCACTGCTGACCGCGACCGGCGCCGGCGCCCTCAGCGCCCTGCCCGCAGGCAGCCAAGACGTCGCCACTGCGCCGCCCCCGCGCGCCCCCGTCGACTACGTCGCGCCGACCACCACCACGGCGGTCACCACGACCACCACGGCCGCGGCAACCACCGAGCCGGAACCGGTCGCACCCCCGACTACCAGCAGCAGCCGGAAACAACCCACCACCACGGCGGCACCGGTCACCACGACCAGCAGCCGCCCGCAACCCACCCGCGCGCCCATGCCCCCGCCCCCGGGCTGGGATCACGGCCGGCCCACCACCACCTCCACCGGCGACGACGACTGGGTCCCGGAAGTCACCGAAGGCGAACGCTGCTCCCGCGAAGGCGACGTCGGCCGCACCTCCTCAGGCGCCGCCGCCAGCTGCGAACGCGACGACCACGGCAAGCTGAGGTGGACCACGCAATGGTGAACAAGAACAACCCCGGCACCGACCGCCACCACGCCAGCGCCCTGCGCATCCTGGAAAACGGCCCCCACGCCCCGCAATGCCCCCACGGGCACGGCCCGCTGACCACCATCACCGACCCCACCGCGCCCACCGGCGTGGCGATGGCCTGCCCGCAATGCGGACAACGCCGCGGCATGGAGATCACGATGCTGCGCACCCTGCTCAACCCAGAGAACGCCGACTTCGACCAGCCGCTGGCGACCTCCCCCACCGACAAGCCCGCACCACCGGCCGTCACCAACACCGACACCGCGGCGCTGGACGTCACCGCCGAAATCCCCCGGGTACAACCCGAAGACACCGCCCGCGAACCCCTGGGCAAGATCACCGCGCACCACACCCGCGACGACGCCGACGGCGACGAAGCGGACCTCGACCACATCCCGCCGCCGCCCCGCGGCCACCGACCCGACGGCACCATCCGCACCACCGGCTGGCTCCAGCTGGGCGCACGGACGATCAGCTCCGGGCTATGGGCCGCACTCGCCGGCGCCGCACTCGGCCTCGCCCTCACCGACCTCAACACCTGGCTGCCGCTGATCCTGCCCGCAGCCGCCTACACCCTCTGGTTCGCCACCACCCGCTGGATCCGGCCCGCCTCGGCCGCCACCAACCTCGAACAGGTGCACGCCGACGAGCTCCTCCCCGGCGACGCCATCCGCATCTACGGCCCGATCGGGCCCGTCGGCATCGTCGACCAGGTCACCCCCGCCACCAACGAGCAGGTCCTCGTCCGCTTCACCGGCGGCACCCAGCGCTTCCTGCCCGCAGCCGCCCGCTGCCACCTCGTGGCACTGCGCAACTAGCCCCGCTCAGCGATCCGGCGAACCCGTCGTGCCGCCCACGACGGCATCCGACTTCGCGGCATCCGCCGGCGGCACCAACCCCGACACGTCCCCACCGGTGTCGTTGACCTTCAACACGAACGGCCTCGTCTCGGTGTAGCGCACCACGCTCACCGAACACGGATCCACCACGATCCGCTGGAACCCGTCCAGGTGCAGCCCCAACGCATCCGCCAGCACCGACTTGATCACATCGCCATGCGTGCACGCCAACCACACCGCATCCGCACCGAACCGGCGATCATGCGCCCGCACCGCGGCCACCGACCGCGCCTGCACCTGCGCCAACCCCTCGCCACCCGGGAACACCGCCGCCGACGGATGCTGCTGCACCACCTTCCACAGCGGCTCCGCGGTCAACTCGGTGATCTTCCGGCCGGTCCACTCGCCGTAGTCGACCTCCGCCAGATCCGGCTCCACCACCGGCGAAAGCCCCCGCTGCGCGGCCAGCCCCGCCACCGTCTCCCGGCACCGCTGCAACGGCGACCCCACGATCCCGGCCAGCGGAACCCCCGCCAACCGGTCCACCAACCCGGCCGCCTGGCCCACCCCGGTCTCGTCCAACCCGACGCCGGGCGAACGCCCCGCCAACGTACCGGCACCATTGGCCGCCGACCGCGCATGCCGCAACAGGATGAGAGTCGCCACGCCCGCCGACTGTAGGCCCCACCCCCGCGCCACCCACCACAACCCCCGGCAAACGAAAACGCGGCCGGCACCCGACGGTGCCGACCGCGCTCCCCGATCACCGGATCACGGCTGCATGACGCCGAAACCCAACAACCCGAACACCAGCAGACCCAACGCGATCCGGTACCACACGAACAAGTACACGCTGTGCCGCTCCACGAACCGCAACAACCAGGCGATCACCGCATACCCGATCACCCCGGCCACCACCGTCGCCACGACCATCTGCGCCGTCGTCGGCTGCAACCCGTACGGGCTCGGCTCGAACACGTGCGGGATCTCCGACAACCCCGCCGCGAACACCGCCGGAATCGCCAGCAAGAACGAGAACCGCACCGCCGTCGGCCGGTCCAGACCCAACGACAGACCAGCCGTGATCGTGCCACCCGACCGCGACACACCCGGGATCAACGCCAGCGCCTGCGCGAAACCCATCACCACACCATCGCTCAACCGCAACCGGTCCTGCGACCGCCGCTGCTGACCGAACCGCTCCGCCAACCCCATCAGCACACCGAACACGATCAACGTCGTACCCGTGATCCACAGGCTCCGGAACGTCGACCGGATGAAGTCCTGGAACAAGAAACCCAGCACACCGATCGGCAAACTACCGACGATCACAAACCAGGCCAGCCGGTAATCCTGCGTCCGCCGCACCTCGGCATTCACCAAACCCCGGAACCACACGCCCACCAACCGGACGATGTCCTTCAGGAAGAAGATCACCACCGCCAGCTCGGTACCGATCTGCGTCACCGCCGTGAACGACGCACCAGCATCGTCACCGAAGAACAACTTCGACACGATCGACAAGTGACCGGACGAAGAAATCGGAAGGAACTCGGTGAGCCCCTGGACCACGGCCAACACCATGGCCTGCAACCACGACAACGAAACCCACTCCAGCACGATCGCGGAAACTCTTGTGCGCCCACCAGCCACCGGCCGCCGAGCCCGAAGCCCAAATCTTGCAGCATTCCCACCACCCGCCCTCCCCCACCCCGGGCAACCACATCCCACCAGGTCAGCGAACGACTGATCACAGCGAGCAACGAAAAACCCGGCACCCACCAGCACCACGAACCGAACTGTGATCCGGAACACCCAGAACCAGACCCGCCGCAGCAGCCTCACCACCCACGACCGCCACAGGCAATACCCTCACCCACCGTGGAACACCGACAACTCGGCCGCAGCGGCCTCCGCGTCTCCCGACTCGCCCTCGGCACCATGACCTGGGGACTCGACACCGACGCCGACGAAGCCGCCGACCAACTGTCCACCTTCCACGAAGCCGGCGGCACCCTCATCGACACCGCCGACGTCTACCAGGACGGCCACACCGAAGAAATCCTCGGCGACCTCCTCACCACCCAACTCCCCCGCGACGAAATCGTCCTCGCCACCAAAGCCGTCGCCCGCCGCAAACCCGGCCCCTTCGGCGGCGGCGCCTCCCGCGGCGCCCTCCTCACCGCCCTCGACGGCTCACTGCGCCGCCTCCGCACCGACCACGTCGACCTCTGGCAACTCCACGCCTGGGACCCCTCCGTCCCCCTCGACGAAACCCTCTCCGCCATCGACACCGCCGTCACCAGCGGCCGCGTCCGCTACGCCGGCATCTCCAACTACGCCGGCTGGCAACTCGCCACCGCCGCCACCCACCAGAACGCCCACCCCACCCGCACCCCCCTCATCGCCACCCAAGCCGAATACTCACTCCTCGAACGCGGCATCGAACGCGAAGTCACCCCCGCCGCCACCCACCACGGCCTCGGCCTCCTCGCCTGGGCACCACTCGGCCGCGGCGTCCTCACCGGCAAATACCGCAACGCCACCCCACCCGACTCCCGCGGCGCCACCAGCCACCTCGCCAGCTACGTCGAACACCACCGCACCGAACGCGCCGCCCGCATCGTCCAAGCCGTCCTCACCGCAGCCGAAGGCCTCGGCTCCGCACCCGTCCACGTCGCCCTCGCCTGGGTCCGCGACCGCCCCGGCGTCACCGCCCCCATCCTCGGCGCCCGCACCAACACCCAGCTCAAAACCGCCCTCGCCGCCGAAGACCTCACCCTCCCCCCAGCCATCCGCGCCGCCCTCGACGACATCAGCGCACCCGACCAGAGCTACCCCGAACGCAACCCCGCCCAGCCCTGACACCCCGGGCCAACCACCACCCGACCGACCGAATCAGGGATGCTGGAGCCAGCAACACGCACCGCAACCCGCGGGGCACGCGGCACCAAGGAGGACCCCCGTTGCGTCGGCTGGCCATCATCTGCCTCTCCGCAGCCCTGCTCACCGGCTGCGGAATGGACACCACCAGCGACCCCCTCCAGGTCACCGACACCCTCACCGCCGCAACACCCGCCACCGCGCCCCCCGCAACCACCCCACCAGCAGGAACCGTCCACCCCGCACCCCCCGTGCAACACGCCGCCTACGACCGCGACACCCACACCCTCGTGCTCGCCAGCGGCCCCCAGCTCACCCTCGTGGACACGCGCACCAACACCCCGCGCACCCTCACCCTCCCCAGCGCCCCCGCCACCCTGCGCACCGAACGCGGCCAACTCACCGCCGCACTCCCCGACACCAACCTCATCAGCCGCATCGACCTGCGCACCGC
Source organism: Saccharopolyspora sp. NPDC045839 (assembly GCF_056431645.1). Classification (NCBI taxonomy): domain Bacteria; kingdom Bacillati; phylum Actinomycetota; class Actinomycetes; order Pseudonocardiales; family Pseudonocardiaceae; genus Saccharopolyspora; species Saccharopolyspora sp. NPDC045839. Next base: position 284,478 of record NZ_JBWKKH010000002.1, on the reverse strand, counting down.
CACCGCACAACCCACCCAGGTCCCCGGCGGCCCGGTCGACGCCATCGACCTCGACGGCGACCGAACAGCCGTCATCCTCCGCGACACCGGCACCGTCACCGTCCTCCACAACGGCACCCCCACCGCCACCACCGAAAAATTCCAAGGCCCGGCACAACTGCTGCCCACCCGCAGCGGCATCGCGGTCCTCGACCGCCTCGCCACCGCCATCACCCCCATCGACCCCGCAACCGGCACCAAAGGCGCAGGTCTACGCGCCGGACAAGGCGCCACCAACGCCATCACCGACCGCTACGGCCGCATCCTCACCATCGACACCCGAGGCCAAGAACTCCTCGCCTTCAGCACCGACCCGCTGGTCATGAAACAGCGCTACCCCGTGCCCGGCGCCCCCTACGGCCTCGCCTACGACCCCACCCGCGACCTAGCCTGGATCACGCTGACCGCAACAAACGAACTCGTCGGCTACGACATCGCCGGCGGCGAACCCCAGGAACGCCACCGGCTGCCCACCATCAGCCAACCCAACGCAGTCGCAGTCGACCCAGACACCGGAGACATCTACATCGCCTCCGCCAACGGCGCCGGCTACCAGGTGGTGAGAGCGTGAACGCAGAAGGAACCGACACCGAAACCGACTGGGAATACCAACCGCTGCGCCTCCCACCAGGCGTCACCCGCTGGAGCGCAGCGACCCAACTCAGCATCCACGCCGAATTCTCCGGCTGGGAACTCTCCCGCGTGCTCCTCTACGCCGACGGAACCCGCAAGATCTGGCTACGCCGCCGCCGAACCACCCCCGGCGTACCCGGCCTGCTCACCTGACCCGGTCACGGCACCCGCAGCAACCACTCCCGCGTCGCGAACTTCGACTCCACCAACTCGCGCGCCCGCTGCCGCTCGCCCTCCGACACCGGACCATCGGACAACCCGAACCGCCGGCGGAACCCCTCGATCAACCGCTCGATGATCACCTCACGAGCCAACCCCGTCTGCCGCCGCAACGGATCCACCCGCTTCTTCGCGCTCGAGATCCCCTTGTCCGACAACTTCTCCTTCCCCACCCGCAACACCTCACCCATCTTGTCCGCATCGATGCTGTAGGACATCGTCACGTGGTGCAGCACCGCACCCGACACCAACCGCTTCTGCGCCGCACCACCGATCTTCCCGCCATCCGACGCGATGTCGTTCAACGGCTGGTACCACACGTTCAACCCCAACTCCCGCAACACACCCAGCACCCAGTCGTCCAGGAACGCGTACGACTCCGCGAACGTCATCCCCGCCACCAGCGAACCCGGCGCATAAAGCGAATACGTCACCGTGTTCCCCGGCTCCACGAACATCGCCCCACCACCGGTGATCCGCCGCACCACCTCGACCCCATGCCGCTGCGCACCAGCCATGTCCACCTCATTGCGCACCGACTGGAAACTCCCGATGATCACCGCCGGCGCCGCCCACTCCCAGAACCGCAACGTCGGCGCACGCCGCCCCGCCGCCACCTCCTCGGCCAACACCTGGTCCAACGCCATGTGCATCAACGGCGCCTGCGGCCCATCGTGGACCAACCGCCACTCGTGATCAGCCCAATCCGACGCACGCGTCAACGCCCGCCGCACCGCGACCCCGACCGCCTCCGCATCGAAACCCACCAACCGCGCACCAGCAGGCAACCCGCTCCGGACCCGCGCCGCCAACTCCGCCCCATCGGCATCCGCAGGCGCCCCCGTCAACGCACCGTTGATGTCCTCCAAAGCCTCATCCGGCTCCAAGAAGAAGTCCCCGCTCAACCGCACATCCGCCAGCCGACCGTCCACAACGTCCAGATCGACCACGACCAGCTTCCCACCGGGAACCTTGTACTCACCGTGCACCGCACACCCCTGCCCTAGACACCGACGAACCGGACAACATCACACGACCACCGCTATTCCACCGCACCCGAAAGGCAGCCCGAGTGACCACCGAACTGCTCACCGGCGCGCTCCTCGCCGACGGCACCGGAACACCCCTGCACCCCGCCGAAATCCTCATCCAGGACGACCGCATCACCGCCGTCGAACACCCCGGCACCCTCCCCACCGACACACCCCGACGCGACCTCACCGGACTCGTCCTCGCCCCCGGCTTCATCGACGTCCACTCCCACGCCGACAACGCCCCACTGCTCACCACCGACGACACCACCAAGATCCTGCAAGGCGTCACCACCGAAATCGTCGGCAACTGCGGCTTCAGCCTCGCACCGCGCAGCACCCACAACGCCGACACCCTCGCCACCTTCCTGCAACGCCTCTTCCCACCACTGGACTTCACCTGGACCGGCTTCCACGACCTCTTCGCCGCCACCGACGCAGCCGGCTACGTCACCAACTACTGCCCCCTCATAGGGCACGGCACCCTCCGCATCGCCGCCCTCGGCATGGCGGACACCGCCCCCGACGACAACGCCCTCCGCACCATGCGAACCGCCCTCGAAGAAGGCATGACCGCCGGCGCCTTCGGCCTCTCCAGCGGACTCATCTACCCACCCGCCGTCTTCTCCACCACCCGCGAACTCACCGCCGTCGCCGAAGCACTCGGCGGCACCGGCCTCTACGTCACGCACATGCGCGACGAAGGCGACGCACTGCTCGAATCCATCGACGAAGCGCTCCGCATCGGCGCCACCGCGGGACGCACCCACCTGTCCCACCTCAAAGCCACCAAACCAGACAACTGGGGCAAGATGCGGCCCGCCCTCGACAAGATCGACCAAGCCCGCAACACCGGCCACGACGTCGTCCAGGACGTCTACCCCTACACCGCGTCCTCCACCATGCTCACCGCCCTCCTCCCCACCCCGTACCTCGCCGGCACCGCCGAACAGACTCTCGCCCGCCTCCGCAGCAAGACCGGCCGCGACGACCTCGCCGCCACCATCGGCGAACGCACCGCCTGGGACCGCATCCTCATCGCCACCACCGCCAGCCACCGCCACGAAGGCCGCACCATCGCCGAACTCGCCGCGCACCACCGCACCGAACCCGTCGACGCACTGATCAAGGTCCTCGTCGACGAGCAACTCCGCGCAGCGATGATCAACTTCTCGATGCACGAGGACGACCTCGAACTCGCCATGACCGACCCGCACACCATGATCGGGTCCGACGGCCTGCCACCCGGCACCGGCGGCAAACCGCACCCACGACTGACCGGCACCTTCCCCCGGGTCCTCGGCCGCTACACCCGCGAACGCGGCGTCCTCACCCTTCCCGAAGCCATCCGCCGGATGACCTCGCTGCCCGCCCGGTGCTTCCGCATCCCGGACCGCGGCGTGATCGCCCCCGGCCACATCGCCGACCTGGTCGCCTTCGACGCCGACGCGGTCACCGACATCGGCGACTACCAGGACCCGATGCGCCCACCGGCCGGCATCCCCTGGGTCTGCCAGGCCGGGCGAACCGTCGTCGAGAACGGCGAATACATCGGCCCCCGCACCGGAATCCGTCTGACACCGAAACCCTGACCCCACCGCCCCGGCGACCCGGAATGCCACAGACGAGACCGGCCAACAACTCCGCGAACACCGCCGGCCGGCGCACGCACCTCGAAGGGCTTGTCCGGCGTCAGCCGAGCAGTTCCGGCACGGCACTCGCGACAGCGCTGATCGTCAGACCGCCGACGCTGTTGCCGACCAGAATCCCCGGTCCAGCAAGAGGAAACCCCTAGCCGTCCATGCGGTTTGGCGTGTGCACGGCAAGTTCCGGCGCATGATCGTAGATTTAATTTCAATCTACACTGATATCATAGAAGTTAATTCTATACACGTACTCCTCCCGACCGGGCGATTTCCGATCAGCGATCGCGGGTCGCCATGCGATCTCCCAACCCGAGAAGCACCATCAGGCAATAACTTCCGCTTCGAGAGGAGCCGGGCATGACGCTCTCCGACCACTTCGCCGCCCCGCAGCAGCGAACCGCCTCCCCCACCCCGGACTTCGGAGAACTCCGCGTGCCCGCCCAGGACCGAGTGGAAACCACCCCCGCCGCGGATCACGACGACCACGACGAGAGCCACCTGATCCGCGGCTACGACTGACCGGAACTCCTCCCCTCCCGCACCGGCCGTTACGCTCTGGAAGTGGCAACCGATCTCTCGCTGGCCATCGGCCAGCGCTCGATGGGCGACCCGGACATCGCCTACCCGCTGTGGCCGCCGCTGACCGCCGGCTGCCCCACCACGAGCACCGACGAGATCGCCTACCCGGTCGAGGTCGACTACGACTACGACCGGGTCCCGCCAGGCCTGTTCCAGCACGCGACCGGCACCGGCCTGAACCGCTGGGCGCCGCTGCTGCCACCCCTGACCGCCCCGGGACTGGCCGAAGGCGGCACGCCGCTGGTGGAGATCGCCGACGGCACATTCGTCAAGGACGAAGCGCGAAACCCCACCTGGAGCCACAAGGACCGGCTGAACCGCTGCACGGTGAGCGCCGCCCTCGGCTCGGGCGCAGACGGGATCGTCGTCGCATCGTCCGGCAACCACGGCGCATCCGCCGCCGCGTACGCCACCCGCGCCGGGCTGAAGTGCGTCGTGCTCACCTCGGCCGAAACCCCGCCAGCGGTCACGTCGTTCCTGCGGGCCTACGGCGCGATCGTGCTGACCGTACCCACGGAAGCGCGTTGGCCGCTGCTGCGCCGGATCGTGGCCGAAACAGGCTTCCATCCGGTCAGCAACATCACGACTACGCACACCGGACACGCCTTCGGCCCCGAGGGGTACAAGACCATCGCGTACGAGATCTTCACCGAACTCGGCGTCCCGGCGGCGGTGTTCGCACCCACCGGGTACGGCGAGCTGCTCTTCGGCGTGTGGAAGGGATTCGCCGAGCTGGCACGCCTCGGCGTGGCGACCAAGACTCCCCGGATGTTCGCCTGCGAGCCCGCCGCGGGCGGCCCGTTGGCCCGCTCCCTCGCCGAAGGACGCCCGGCGGCGGAAGTCGAGGTCGCCCAGACCGCCGCCTACGCGATCAACTCCAAGGTCAGCGGCTACCGACCGGTGGCGGCGATCCGGGCCGGCGGCGGCCGCGCGCTGCTGGTGGACGACGCCGAAATGACGCGGGCGCAACACGATCTGGCCCGCGCGGGCCTGTGGTACGAGATCTCCGCGGCCGCCGGACTCGCCGGCTTCCGCCAGGCGCGCGACCAGGAGGAGTTCGACGGCCCAGTGGTGTGCATCGCCACCTCCAGCGGGTTCAAGGACATCGGCGTCGGGACGCAACGGCCCGAACCGGTCGATCCGCGCTGGGACGTGGTGCGCCGGCACCTGCGGTCCTCCGGCATCGCATGCTGAACCGCGCATCCACAGTGGATCGCCCCGGTCAGCGGCGGAACTCGTAGATCGCGCTGACACCGGCGTCCGACGGATCATCGGACTCCAGGTCTCGCTCCTCGACCAGCTCGAACCCCGCCCGCTCCAGCGCCCGGCGGGACGCCTGGTTGTCCGCTTGCGGCACCGCGACGATCGCCTCGACGTCGTCGTAGAGGCCGAACACCAGCTCCGTGAACGCCGCGATCGCCGACGGGCCGATCCCGAGCCCGCACCGGCCGGGCATCCCGATCAGGTAATCGACGCCGGCCGCCGCCGGAATCCCCACGAGCGCGTCCCACTCCGGTTCGTCCGCCATCCGGTAGCACTGGACCATCCCGACCCGCTCCCCCGCCACGTTGATCACGAAGCAGCGCGCCGGATCCACCCCGTCCACGGACGGGCCGTACTCCTGCTCCACCAGGTCCGCCGTCGGCTCCGCGCCGCGCCACCACTCCCGCACGTGCGGGGCCGACAGCCAGCTCTGCAGCAACCCGAAATCCTGCCGCGACAACGGATCGAAACGCACCGACCCGACCATTCCCACTCCCCGATTCACGAAAACCATTGCGGAGCAAGGCTAGAGAGGTCCGCTCCGGCTTCCTAGCGGTTTTTCCGGTAGGTGTCGGCGTAGTGCTTTATTTCATTCAGTACTGAAATAATAGATTTTAATGATATCGGAGGTTCGCCGAGTGCTGAACTCCTGGTGGTCGTCCCGGACATGCCGCAGCATGAGCCCCATGACCGACTTCCGCTTCTCCTACAACATCTTCGGCCTGGAAGAGCCCACGGCCTTCGCCGAGACCTGCCGCCGCGCCGAGCGGTACGGCTACGACGCGGTGTTCGCCGCCGACCACCTCGGCATCGCGTCCCCCTTCCCCACCCTCGTCGCCGCCGCGCAGGCCACCGAACGGCTCCGGGTCGGCACCCTCGTGCTCAACGCACCGTTCTGGAACCCGGCGTTGCTGGCCCGCGAGATCGCCACCACGGACGTCCTCGCCGGCGGACGTCTCGAAGTCGGCCTCGGCGCCGGCCACATGAAGTGGGAGTTCGACGAGGCGGGCATCGAGTGGGAACCGTTCGGCAGCCGCGCCGAACGACTGCGGGCGACCATCGACGAGCTCGGCCGCCTGTTCGCCGCGGACGGCTACGAACAGCAGGCGGCCATGCGCGAGAACTTCGGCATCCCGGTCCTGCACCCCGTGCAGCGCTCCGGCTTCGGCGGCTACGGGCCACCGCTGATCGTCGGCGGCACCGGCGACCGGATCCTGCAGATCGCCGCCGAATCCGCAGACGTCATCGGCATCGCCGGGGCTTTCCAGGTCAAGGGGCAACCGCCGGGAACGCTGCGCATCGGCACGGCGGCCGAAGCCGACGAACGGGTCCGCTACGCCCGCGAACGCGCCGGAGATCGCGCCGATCGCGTGCAGTGGCACGCCTTGACGCAGGTGGTCGCGATCACCGATGACCGAGCGGCCGCCGCCGAGAAGCTCCTGGAGCGGTACGGCTCGATGATGACCGCCGACGAGCTCCTGGAGACGCCGTTCGCCTTCATCGGCAGCGTCGAGCAGATCGCCGACCAAGTGCTGCGCAACCGCGAGCGCTACGGCTTCACCTACTACACGGTGCACGGTCCGTACATGGACGCCTTCGCGCCGGTCATCGAGCGGGTCCGCGCGATGACCGGCTGAGCCCCGGCAACCGGGACAACGAGCCACGCGGCGTTTGCCGTGGGCGCTACGGTGATCGCCATGGACGTGGTGAGTGCGACCGTAGGGCTGCCCGTCAGCGAGCTCGCAAGATCGATCGAGTGGTACCGAGAGGTCCTCGAGTTGTCCGAGCCCGATCTCGAACCCGCCGAGGGCGTCGTGGAGTTCCGGGTCGGCCCAGTCTGGTTGCAGCTTGGTGAAGAATCCACCGTCCGCTCCGGCGCTGAGGTCGTACTCCGGTTCGGTGTGGCGGATGCGAGCGCCCAGCGGGAGCGGCTCGCGGCCATGGGCGTGGCCGTGAGCCCGCTCGAGCATGTACCGGACGCCGTCGACTACTTCGACTTCAAGGATCCTGACGGGAACGTCCTGAGCATGTACACCGAACTGGGCTAGAGCATCGACGCGCCCTGCTCATTCACGACCTCTACGTCGTCGTGTGATTCGAGATAATTTCACTCGGCGCTGAACAAATAGATGTAATCGATATTTTTGATCGGCGCTCCTGCCGCCTTTGCTCTGACACTGAGTGCCGAACTCCCGCTAGCGGATGTCCCGCAGCGCCTCTTCGAGGTGCTTGAGGACGACACCCGCGGGCGCCGCGGTCCGCACCACTCCCACCACGACGTTCTCCCCCGCCTCGACGGCGGAATCGTCGCGGCCCCACTGCCCCGACATCGCGACCATCACCTGCTGCAGCGCTTCGCGCAGCAGCGCCTTCGCGTCCAGCGCTCCCCCGCTCTTCAGCCACTGGCGGAGCACGTGGTTGTGCGCGGCGACCACCGCCGAGGCCACCACCGCGGCGCGCAGATCGCCGCCCGGCTCGTCCGCATAGCGGCCGCGCAGGTAGCGCGCGAACACCCGCTGGTAGCGATCGATGCTGGCGATCTCCTTGTCCCGCAACGCGGAAACCTCTCGGGTCAGCTCGAACCGCTTCAGCGACACCTCCGGTTCCGCCAGGTACATCTCCAGCACCACCTCGGCGGTCCGCCCGAGCACCGCGAGCGGATCGGCCGCCGGGTCGGCGGCCGCCAGCAGCTCGACCACCTCCGCCAGCCGCTCGTCGTGGCCGGGGAAGACGACGTCCTCCTTGGACCGGAAGTACCGGAAGAAGGTGCGCCGACCGACGCCCGCCGCTTCGGCGATCTGGTCCACAGTGGTCGCTTCGAAACCCTGCTCGCCGAACAGCTCCATCGCGGCCAGCGCCAGGGAGCTGCGCACCCGCCGGCGGCCGTGCGGGGTGCGGCCGGAACGGGATCTGGGCGCCGGAGTCGCTGCCTCGGACATGGCCGGAATATAGCACCGGCCACGTTGCTAGTGGCACTCAGTGCCGTTACGATGGCGGCACGAACAGGGGTCCGCCGGCGCGGACCGCGAGGACTACCCGGCCGCGGAGCCGGGGAACTAGGAGGCATCCGGTGGACCCGAGCTTCGGCACCTACCAGCTGGCCGAGGAGCACGAAGCACTGCGCGAGGCGGTGCGTGCCCTGGCCGAGAAGGAGATCGCGCCGTACGCGGCCGAGGTGGACGAGCAGGAGCGGTACCCGCGCGAGGCCCGCGACGCGCTGGTCAAGGCGGGCTTCGCCGCCGTGCACGTACCGGAGGCCTACGACGGGCAGGGCGCCGACTCGGTCGCCACCTGCATCGTGATCGAGGAGGTCGCCCGGGTCTGCGCCTCGTCGTCGCTGATCCCGGCGGTGAACAAGCTCGGCACCATGCCGATCCTGCTCTCCGGCTCCGAGGAGCTCAAGAAGAAGGTGATGCCCTCCATCGCCAGCGGCGAGGCGACCGCGTCCTACGCGCTGTCCGAGCGCGAGGCCGGTTCGGACGCCGCGTCGATGAAGACCCGCGCGCGCCTCGACGGCGACCACTGGGTGCTCAACGGCAGCAAGTGCTGGATCACCAACGGCGGCGAGTCCAAGTGGTACACCGTGATGGCGGTGACCGACCCGGACAAGGGCGCCAACGGCATCAGCGCGTTCGTCGTGCACGCCGACGACCCCGGATTCGTGGTGGGCCCCAAGGAGAAGAAGCTCGGCATCAAGGGGTCGCCGACCGTGGAGCTGTACTTCGAGGACTGCACGATCCCGGCCGACCGGATCATCGGCGAGCCCGGCACCGGCTTCAAGACCGCGCTGCGCACGCTGGACCACACCCGGCCCACGATCGGCGCCCAGGCCGTCGGCATCGCGCAGGGCGCGCTGGACCAGGCGCTGGCCTACGTCAAGGAGCGCAAGCAGTTCGGCAAGGCCATCTCCGATTTCCAGGGCGTCCAGTTCATGCTGGCCGACATGGCGATGAAGGTCGAGGCCGCGCGCCACATGGTCTACATCGCCGCGGCCCGCGCCGAGCGCGGCGAGGCGAACCTCGGCTTCATCTCCGCTGCCGCGAAGTGCTTCGCCTCCGACGTCGCCATGGAGGTCACCACCGACGCGGTGCAGCTCTTCGGCGGCGCCGGCTACACCCGGGACTTCCCGGTGGAGCGGATGATGCGCGACGCCAAGATCACCCAGATCTACGAGGGCACCAACCAGATCCAGCGCATGGTGATGGCCCGCTCCCTGCTCAAGGGCTGAACCACCGGGTTGGGGGGCCGCAGGCCGGCCCCCCAACCCGCCTGCCCGGCGCGAACTCCGCCGAGATGACTGCGACCTGGCAACCCACCAGACTTGAGGTGGGGCCGCGCCGCCAGCGGGGTCGACGCAGGACAGGAGGCACGTCATGCACGTCGTTCGTGATTTCTTCGCCTTCATCGGCCGGCTGGGCATCGGGATCATCCTGATCGCGCACGGATGGCAGAAGGTCGTCGACTACGGGCTGGGCGCGGTCGCGCAGAGCTTCGCCGGCATGCAGATCCCGTTCCCGCAGGTGTCGGCCTGGTACGCGGCCCTGGTCGAACTGATCGGCGGCGTGTTCCTGATCCTCGGGCTGCTGTTGCCGCTGGTCGGCGTCCTGGTCGCCATCGACATGGCCGGCGCGGTGGTGCTCGTGCACCTGCCCTACGGGCTGCTCTCCCCCATGGGCTTCGAACTGCCGCTGGCCATCGGCGTCGCCGCGCTCGCACTGGGCTTCAACGGTGGCAACTGGTCGATCGACCACGGCCTCTTCCGCCGCCGTCGCACTCCCACCGAACCCGCGCCGACGACGACCTGAGGACTACTCGGCGTCCGTACCGGACCGCTGCTCCCGGGCGGCGAGGAAATTGCCCGCTTCGGCGTACAGGCTGGTCAGCAGCCAGGTGCCGACGCCGATGTCGTCGCCGATGCCCAGCAGCGGCAGGAAGTCCGGGATGAAGTCGATCGGCGAGACCACGTACACCGCGGCCAGCAGCCAGAGCGCGAGCTGGTAGCGCGGCAGCACCGGATTCCGGCCCCGCGCGGTGGAGGCGATCATCGGCGGAACCGCGCGGGCCCGCCGCAGCGGGCTGCCCACCGGCGCCACCCGGTGCGCACGGACTGCCGCTCGCAGCGGGAGCCGGCGGCGAGCGGCCGCGACCGTTCCGGCGACGAGCATCCCGAGGCCCGCGGCGATCAGGCCCACCGGCAGCAACCAGCCGCCCGCCATGTCGCCGCCGCTGACGATCGCCACGACCACCCCGGCCACCAGCAACAGCCCGCCGATCACGATCATCGCAGCGCCTCCCCGTCCACGTCGGTGTGATCAGGTTGCCATGGGACGAGCGGTCGCGAGGCGGCGGCCGGGTTTTCATGGCACCGTCGGCGCAGGTGGGACCGAGAACTGGGGAGCGTCGTGGTCGAGCAGGCCGATTCCAGCGTGCGCGGCACTTCGCTGGCACGGGCCAGCGCCGCGATGGCGGTGGCGACGACCGTCAGCCGGGTCAGCGGCCTGCTGGCGAAGGTGCTGCTGGTGGCCGTTCTCGGGCTCGGCATGGTCAACGACTCCTACACCGTCGCGAACACGCTCCCGACCGTGGTCAACGAACTCCTGCTCGGCGGGGTGCTCACGAGTATCGCGATTCCGCTGCTGGTGCGGGCGCAGCAGAAGGGCGCCCGGCAGGGCGAGTCCTACGCGCAGTGGATGATCACCATGGGTGGGGTGCTGCTGGTCGCCGCCACCACCGCCGCGGTAGCCGCCGCGCCACTGCTCACCGAGCTCTACCTCGGCCCCGACACCCGGGCCAACACCGCGCTGACCACGGCGTTCGCCTACCTGCTGCTGCCCGGCATCGTCTGCTACGGGATGTCCGCGCTGCTGCAGGCGATCCTCAACGTGCGCGGAGTGTTCGGCACCCCGGCCTGGGCCCCGGTGCTCAACAACGTCGTCGTGATCACCACAGTCGTGGTGTACGCGCTGGTGCCAGGCGAGATCTCGGCGCACCCGGTTCGCATGGGCGAGCCGAAGCTGCTGATCCTGGGCATCGGCACCGCGCTGGGCATCGCCGCCCAGGCGGCGATCATGGCCGTTTCGCTGCGCCGCAGCGGTTTCCGGCTCCGCTGGCGGTGGGGCTGGGACCGCAGGCTGTCCGAGTTCGGCGGGCTGGCCGGCTGGGTCGTGCTCTACACGCTGATCAGCCAGGCCGGCATGGTGGTGATCACCCGCGTCACCGGGCAGGGCACCACCGGCAGCGTCGCGACCTTCAACTACGCCTGGCTGCTGTCGCAGGTCCCCTACGGCGTGCTCGGCGTCTCGCTGCTCACCGCGCTGATGCCCCGGATCAGCCGCGCCGCAGCGGCCGAGGACACCGCGGAGTTCGTCGCCGACGTGTCGTTGGGCAGCAGGCTCAGCGCCGTGCTGCTGATGCCGATCAGCGCGCTGCTAGCGGTCGCCGGCGGCGCGATCGGCGTGGCGTTCTTCTCGCTGGGCGCCAGCGACGTCGCGGCGGCGGACCGGCTCGGCTGGGCGCTGGCGGCCGCCGCGCTGGGCGTGGTCCCGTTCGCGATCACGATGCTGCAGCTGCGCGCGTTCTACGCGATGAAGGACGCGCGCACGCCCACCTGGATCAACGTGATCATGGTCCTGGTCCGCAGCGTGCTGTGCTACGTCGCGCTCGCCGTGCTGAATCCGCGCGATCTCGTCGTCGGCGTCACCGGCGCGATGTCGGTGAGCTTCGTGATCGGCGCGATCGCAGGCCAGATCTGGTTGCACCGCAAGGTCGGCCCGGTCCAGACCCGCCGGACCCTCGCCGGGATCGGGCGCGCGATCGCCGCCACCCTGCTCGGTTGCGCCTGCGGGCTCGCCGCCCTCGCCGGACTGCGCAGCGCGTTCGGCCCGTTCGGGCCGGTCGCCGAGGCCTGGTTCTCGCTGGTGGTGCACACGGTGGTGGTGCTGGCGGTCAGCTTCGGCGCGCTGGCGCTCTTCCGCGCCCCGGAGCTGCGACCCGCGGTCGACCGGCTGGCCCGGGTCTTCCGCCGCTGACGGTCACTTGCGGTTGCGGACGTGCGGCCGGGTTCGTTCGGCGCGAAGCGCACGCAGCTCCGGAGGATCGGGCAGCGGCTCCAGGGGTTCGCCGATCGCCCATTCCAGCAGCAGATCGGCCAGCTTCGGATTGCGCGCCAGCACCGGTCCGTGCAGGTAGGTGCACACGACGTGCCCGCGGATCGCGCCTTCGGCATCGTCGTGACCGTTGCCGATGCCGCGCGTCACCCGCCCCAGCGGCTGCGAGCCGGGGCCGACCCGGGTGCGGCCGAGGTGGTTCTCGAACCCGGTGAGCATTCCGACGCCGCCCAGGGTGGACTGCGTGGTCACCTCGCCGATCGCGCGCCCACTACCCGGCTCGGTGGCCGCGTCGACCACGCCCAGGCCGGCGTGCTGCACGCCGTCGCCGGTGACGAAGCTCGTCCCGAGCACCTGCAGGCCGCCGCAGATGCCCAGTACCGGGGAGCCGCGTTCCACCGCGCGCCGCAGCCCCGGACCGCGGTGCAGGAAACGGACCGCGGCCACCTGCGCGACGTCCTCCCCGCCGCCGATCAGGTACAGGTCGCAGGACTCCGGCACCGAGGCGGAATCGGAGAGCACCGTCACCGTCTCGCTGTCGATGTTGCGCCACTTCAGCCGCTGCGCCAGCACCAGCACGTTGCCCCGGTCTCCGTACGTGCCCAGCAGGTCGGGCAGCACCAGCGCGAGCCGGACGCGGTCGCGCATCATCGCCGGCTCCTGGTCACGAGGTCGCGGAAGGCGGTGTAGTTGGCTATCACGTCCGGCACGCCGGTGGCCGACCCGGCCAGCGCCTGGTCCACATCGGACGACACGGCGCAGGGCACCTCCGCGTAGCGCAGCCGCACCGCCAGATCCAGCGCCCGGTCCCCCGCCACCCGGACCGGCCGGTCGCGCAGCACCTCGAAATCCACGTCCCACAGCCAGGAAACGTCGTAGCCGTCCGCCTCCCGGCTGTTGACCACCAGCACCAGCGGTTCGTCGCCACCGCCGACGAGGTCGAGCATCTCCAGCCAGCTGGCCGGATTCTTCGCCAGCAGCAGCCGGGCGTCCCGCCCGGCGAGCCGGACCGTCTGGTACCGGCCGGCGGCCTCCGAGATCCGCCCGATCCGTGCCAGCGACGCGTCCTCGTCGCAGCCCAGGTGCAGCGCCGCGGCCAGTGCGAACGTCGCGTTGACCCGGTTGACGTGGCCCGGCAGCGACAGTGCGAGCTCGTGGTGGGAGCCGTCGGCGGACACCGCGCCGGCTCCGGTGACCGTCCAGTCCGCGGCGGGACGCGCCAAGCCGCAGGCGCAGCGCCAGTCCCGGTCGGTGTCGCCGATGAACGCGCCGCAGTTCGGGCAGTTCAGCGCGTCGTCCTTCCAGCGCGCGCCACCGGAGATCCAGGTGACCGCGGGGTGACCGGCGGCGGCGAAGACGATGTTCGGGTCGTCCCGGTTCGCGATCACCTGCGCGCCCGGCGCCCGCGCCAGGGCGCGCCGCAGGCTCGCTGCGACGGTGCGGATCTCGCCGACCCGGTCGAGCTGGTCCCGGCTGAGGTTGAGCAACAGGATCACGGCCGGCTCGAACTGCTCGGTCACCTGCGCCAGGTGCAGCTCGTCGACCTCCAGCGCGGCGAACGGGGCGTCCGGCCTGGTCATCAGCGCGGCGACGTGTCCGTCGAGCATGTTCGCGCCGGTGCCGTTGCTGACGGCAGGAGCCTGCGAGCGCAGCGCCTCGGCCACCATCTGTGTGGTCGTTGTCTTGCCGTTCGTCCCGGTGACCATCACGACACGCCGTCCGGTTGCCAGCCTGCGCAGGGCTCTCGGTTGTACGCTCAGCGCGAGTCGGCCACCGATCATCCCGCCGCTGCCCATGCCGAGCCGCCGCGACATCGACGCCGCCAGCCGCCCCAGATCGACGGCGATGGCGGTGCGCAGGTCCTGGCGCTGCGCCCTGCGCATCGGCGGTGCCGGGACGACCCGCCAGCTCTGATCGGTCGGCCGGTCTGCGGTCGGGGCGCGCTCCGCCGCCTCCCTTGAGTCCCGCGTGGTGTCGGTCATGCGTCCCTCCCCCCTCGGCGCCCGCACACGCGCGACACGCCTAGGTCAGCTCCGGACGACGCGTCACCACCAATGGGCCGCACTCGGGCGCGCCGTCCGTCGCTTCTTCGCCAGTGTGGCGCGCGTTCGGCGAAACAGCGCGACGATCAGCAGCAGGGCACCGGCGACGATCGTCGCCGGGCCGACCCAGCCGCCCAGGGCGGTCACCTCCACCAGCGCGGCGTAATGACCTGCGTCCATCTTGCTCTCCCCCTTTCCCGCGGCAGGTGCCCTTTCCCGCACCGAGCGCGCGGCCGGGCTTGATCACGAGAATGATCGGGGCAACGGGCGATGCGACCGGTCCCAACATGCCGATGAATCACCCTGCCGGGCAGCATTCATCCCGGGTGATGACCGGAAGACACGGAACGTGCAAGGCGAGTGACGGGACGCGCGTTCGAATCGCGCGCCGAATTCGCCTCGGACATGCGGAATTCGAGGTGCCCGCGACGATCGGACGATGTGGACACTTCGCCCGATCGGGTTTGAAAACTCGACACGTTCGGCGATCAACGGAACGGTCATTAGGCTCGGGAAGCACTCCGACGGTCCCGCTCGAAGGGAGCCCGCCGTGACCGAAGCCCTGGTGCTGATCCTGATGTCCGGCCTCGCCCTGGGTGGCGTCAGCTGGACCGCGTGGGACATCCGCAGCGACCTGCGCCGCCGCAAGCTGAAATGAGCCCGTTCCCGCGCCTCGACCGGAAGTGCAAGGGACCCCGCCGGAGAGAGGCAGGCGGGGTCCCTTGCGGTCGCCCGGTCACGCGGACCGGACGGGTCACTTCACGGTCAGCTGCTGACCCGGGAAGATCAGGTTGGCGTCGCTGACGACGCCGTGGTTCTTCTCGAAGATCGACTGCCAGCTGACGTCGAACTCGGCACCGATCGAGCTCAGCGTGTCGCCGGCCTGCACGGTGTAGGCGCCCTCGACCTGAACGGTCTTCTTGACCTCGGTCTTCTTGGTCTCGGTCTTGACCTTGGGCTTGGTCTCCGTCTTCGGAGTGGTCTTCTTCGTGGTGGTCGAAGAGACGCTCTGGTTCTGCAGGCCGCCGCCGGCCGTCAGACCCGCCTTCTTCGAGCACACCGGCCAGGCGCCCGGGCCCTGCTTCTGCAGCACGCGCTCGGCGACCGCGATCTGCTGCTCGCGGCTGGCCTGCGAGGCGTTCGAGGCGTAGCTGGTGCCACCGTAGGCGGCCCAGGTGGACTGGTTGAACTGCAGGCCGCCGTAGTAGCCGTTGCCGGTGTTGATCGACCAGTTGCCACCGCTCTCGCACTTCGCGACGGCGTCCCAGGTGGACTGCGACGCGGCGTTGGCCGGCAGGGCCAGGGCGAACGGGGCGGCGACGACCGCGCCGGCGAGGGCGACCCGCGCGACGTTGCGGCCGGTGGTGGACTTGCGGTGCTTGCCTCGGGAGCTAGCCATGTTCTTCGTCTCCAGCGATGCCTGCGCTGACGCCGGGGCGGCGATCGACGCGGCCGAGACTGCTCGGCCGGACGCCGGGTTCGCCGTCGTCGTCAGGTCCCTGCCCTGATGCACGTGTCGGGGATCGGAAGGGCCGCTGGGCAGGGTTCGGCGAAGCGGACTTCCGGTCTTGCTCGTCGGCTCGGGGGCGCCGACGAGGGGCCACGCTACGTAGCCGGAAACCGAGGACCAAACCATCGGCGAGTGGCCATCGTCATAGAAACATCGACAAGATCGCCGCGATGACGGGGTTTTTCCAGCTCATTTCTTGATCGACGATGAGCTCGCCCCCGGAAAACCAATCACCCACGGTGAGACATGAGCCACGACTCACCCTATTGAGTGCTCACGGAGTGTCCCCGGACGCATTCGATCAGTTCACGCGGGCACACCGAAAAGACCGAGCAAAGGCTCTGCACCTCGTCCGAAGAGCCCGAATTGCCCGGCACCACATCCCTTGCCTCATAGGCTGATCCCACACGTGATGGACAGGAGGCCGAGGTGGCTGAGACGTCGGTGGCCGAGGTGATGGCCGAGCTGGCCGCACTCGAGGACCCGAAGGCGCGCAGGGTGAACGAGAAGCACGGTGACGATCACGGTGTGAACCTCGGCAAGCTGCGTGCGCTCGCGAAGCGGCTGAAGACGCAGCAGGAACTCGCGCGCCGGCTCTGGGAGACGGATGACACCGCCGCGAAGCTGCTAGCGACCCTGATCTGCCGCCCGAAGGCGTTCGAGCGCGAAGAGCTGGACGTCATGTTGCGCGAGGCGCGCACACCCAAGGTGCACGACTGGCTCGTGAATTACGTGGTGAAGAAGAGCTCGCACGCCGAAGAGCTGCGCCTGGTCTGGTCCGCGGATCCGGATCCGGTGGTCGCGAGCGCCGGCTGGGCGCTGACCACCGAACGCGTGGCGAAGAAGCCCGAGGGTCTCGACCTCGCGGAGCTGCTCGACGTCATCGAGACGGAGATGAAAGACGCCCCGGACCGCCTGCAGTGGGCGATGAACAGCTGCCTGGCCCAGATCGGGATCGGTCACGCCGAGCACCGCGCCCAGGCACTCGACATCGGTGAGCGCCTTGAGGTGCTCAAGGACTACCCGACCCCACCGAACTGCACGTCACCGTTCGCGCCCATCTGGATCACCGAGATGGTGCGCCGGCAGCAAGACGAGTAGGAAGGCCTCGCACCCGGGCTGGAGGACACCACCGACCGCATCCTCACGGAGGGATTCGGCCTTCGGCCTCGTTCCGAAGCTCAGGACCCATCGAGGGACGAGGGATAATTTCATTCAACACTGAAATTATAGATCGCACAAACTTATGATGGGGCGCCTCCTGCCGATATCAGCAGGAGGCGCCCCATCGACTCGGGGCTACTCGTCCGGCGGGGTCACTCGGTGCGGAGACCCGTCGGGTGGGCGGCTCGGCCGAGCGCCGGGAGGGTCAGGGCCGTTACGACCAGGACCGCCGCTGCCGCGAACGCGAAGAGGCCGAGCATGCCGGGCAGGTCGAAGACGATCTGTCCCTTCCCCATGTCCGTGGCCACCGTCGTCAGCGCGCCGAGCAGCATGCCGACCACCGTCGCCAGCGCCGTTGCGACGAGCATCGGGACCGCGTTCTGCAGGAGTTGCGACCGCCACAGGGTTCGCCTCGGGACGCCCACCGCCGCGAGCACGGCCAGCGGCCTGCGTCGTTCCTGGATCTGCTCGGCCGCCGAGACGAACAGGCTGCACCCGATGAGCGCGAAGGTGAGCAGGGCGCCCGCCAGCAGTGCAGCGCGGATCGCGACCAGGGCCGACTCCGCATCCGAGGCCATGCCCCTGTCGCCGGTCGTCGTGATCCAGACGCTGTAGTCGGCGAGATGTGCCGCAGAGACGTTGCGGACGCGTTCTTCCAGGTCGTTCGGGGCCGCCGGGTCGAGACGCATGTACACATCCAGGTTCTGGGCTTCCTCCGGGACGCCCGCAGACGGGGTCAGCACCATCGCTATGTCCTCGCTGCCGAACCTGAACGGCGCGGACGCCGGCCGCACCGACGCCGGCACGTTCCAGACCGGCGGTGGCGTGCTCGAGCGGAACTCCCGTCCGTACGACGATTCCGCCAGCTCCACGCGCTCGCCTGGCCGCAGCGGGCTGTGCCCTGCCGGGACGAACGCGTCGCCGTCCCGGCAGTCCGGCACCGAGAGCAACCGGGCGATCTGCGCGCAGTCGGCGATGAGCAACGTGCCGGTCTCCTGATCCTGGCCCGTGACGTGGGCCATCGTCGCGACCTGCACGTCGTCGATGCCGGGCAGCGATCGCACCTCCTGCTCGATCCGCCCGATCTCGGCGGGATCGGCCGGTCGTTCGCCGGTGATCTGTCCCTCGGCCGACGCCGGGCGCACCGCTTCGCGCGTAGTGCCGCGGTCCGCGCGTTCGGCTTCGACCGAGGCCACCAGCGTCTGCAGGGCGATCACGCCCGCGACCACGACTGCGATCGCACTGACCGACCGCGCGGCGGGACCGCTGGCCAGCTGCAGCCGTCCGATCGCCAGCTGCCACGCCGTCGAGCCGCCGCGCAGGCGCCCGACCGCGCGCTCGACGCACCACGGCAGCAGCACCGGGATCCCGACCAGCACGAGCACCACGGAGACGACGAACAGCGGCAGGTCGTCCACGCCGTCGAAACCCATGGTGACGGCCAGCAGTCCCAGCAGGCCCAGCCCGAGCGGCACCAGGCGCCAGCCCAGGCGACGCCGCCGCGACACCGTCCGGCGGGTCACGTCCAGCGGGTCGGCGATGGTCTGTGCCAGGGAACCGATCGTGATGACGACGGCGACGGCCGGGATGCCGACCGTCACGAGCACGGCGAGCCACCACACCGGGGTGATGTCGAAGTCGAAGACGGCAGTCCTCACGACGGTCACTCCGGTCGCGAACGTCCTGCCGAGGAAGAACAGCGCCCAACCCAGCACGACGCCCAGCAGCGCGCCCGCCAGCGCTTCACCCGCCGCCATCCGGCGGATCTGCTCGCCGCCGGCACCGACCAGCCGCATCGCCGACAACCGGCGCTGCCGCGCGGTCTCGGCCAGTCGCGCGGTGGCCGCCACGTACACCACGATCGGCACCAGCAGCGCGGCCAGGCCGAGGGCGAGTATGAGCCACTCGTCCGTGGAGAACGTCGTGCGACTGTGCCCCGGGGCCTCTCCGAAGTGGTCCACCACCCCGTTGACGTTGCTGCTCTGCGGCGAAAGCGCATCGGTTCCGGCGTAGAAGAAGAGCTCGCTGGGGTCGAGCAGGCCCTCGGCGCCGACGACGCCGACCACGTTGGGGAACCTCGGCTGCAGCAGCGCGCCGCCCGGTCCGGAGAGGAGCTCCTGCAACGCCGGCGAGACCACCACCTCTCCCGGCCGCGGATTCTGGTGCAGCCCGGGAGCAACCGGCCCGTCGGGACGCTGGTTCTGCACCCACAGCCCCTGGATCCCCTCGTTCCGGAACTGCGTCGAGGTTTCCGCCACCAGCACCGATGCGACGTCCCCGGTGGCGGCGCCGGCACCCCACCTCGCGTCGAACCGGGCATCGCGGGAGGAGTTGACGTTCGGGATCGAGGCCGCCGCCAGCAGCAGCGCCACGCCGAGCCCGACACCCGCGGCGGTGACCACCAGCCGTCCCCATGCCCGCCGGCCGGTCACCGCCAAGCGGAGCCCGAAGGCCAGGTCCCGCATCCAGTCCTGCGCAGTCGTCATCGGGCCACTCCGGTGAGCTGGGTGCTGCCGTCGCGGAGCACGACCTCCCGGTCCGCGTAGGCGGCGACGCGCGGTTCGTGGGTCACCAGCACCACCGCCGCGCGGGCGCCCCGCGCGGCGCGCGTCAGCAGCTTCATCACCTGTTCGCCGCCGACGGAGTCCAGCGCCCCGGTCGGCTCGTCGGCGAAGATCACCTTGGGTTCGGCGACCAGCGCCCTGGCCAGCGCCGCGCGCTGGCCCTGCCCGCCGGAGATGTCGCCGGGCCGCGACCGGGCCACATCGGCGATCCCCAGCTCTTCCAGCCACAACGCGGCCTTGGACTCCGCTTCGCGGCGCGCCATCCCGGACAGCCGCAGCGGCAGCGCCACGTTCTCCCGCACCGTCAGCTCCGGCACCAGCTGCCCGAACTGGAAGATGAAGCCGAACTCCTGGCGGCGCAGGGCGCTCCGCCGCTCGTCGGACAGCGTCGTCAGCTCCGTGCCGCGGTAGCTGATCTGGCCCGACTGCGGCAGGCGGATGCCGGCCAGGCAGTGCAGCAGGGTCGACTTCCCGGACCCGGACGCGCCCATCACCGCGACGATCTCCCCCGCCGAGACGGACAGGGACACGCCGCGCAGCGCCGGCGTCGGGCCGAAGGACAGGTGCAGGTCCGTGCCGCGCAGCAGCGGTTCGGCTGCGGGCGCCTGGGTCACCGCTGGTTCGGTCACTGGGAAACCTCCTGGGCGAGCGGCTCGAGGCGGGTCACGGCGAGTTCGAGCCACCGCAGGTCCGCCTCCAGGTGGAAGAGGGCGTAGTCGTGCACCAACTGCTCGCCGGGTTCGGCTTCGACCTTGCGGCGGGTCAGTTCGCGCATGCGGGCCAGGTGGGCGCCGCGCTGGCGGTCGAGCACCTCCGTCGCGTCGCGGCCGGAGCGGACGGCGAGGACGACCTTGGCGTAGAGCGTGTTGTGGAGTTCTGCCACGGGTTTCTCCGGAGTGGACAGCCACTCCTCGATCCGGCGCCGGCCGGCCTCGGTGATCGAGTAGCGCTTGCGGTCCGGTCCCCCGCCGGACTCGACTCCGTCCACTTCGACCAGTTCGTCCCGCAGCAGCCGGGACAGCGTCGAGTAGACCTGCCCGTAGGCCAGCGACTTGGCGTGCCCGAAGCTCTCGTCGTAGGCGCGCTTCAAGTCGTATCCGTAGCTGGGGCCACCTTCCAGCAGCCCCAGCAAGGTGAGACTGATCGACATGCCGGCAACTATACACACGATGTATATATCGAGTGTATAGACTTCCGGTTCAGGAGAATCCGCTGGTCAGGAGCGTTCGCGTTGCGGCACCACGGTGTACCGGGGATCCCGGACCGACGCGCGACCGGCCTCGAAGACGGCGTACCGCGTCGCGGCGGCGGCCGCGGTCAGGCCCAGCCCCGAGGCGATCGCGGCCGCCCGGCTGCGCCCGGCGAACAGCGCAGCTCCCGCACCGAAGGCGGTCAGCGCCCGGGCGGCACGCCACACCGCGCCCGCGCGCCCCTGCCGGTATACCTCGCCGACCAGCCCGATCCGCCCGTGCATGCGCTGCGCGGCGGCGAACTCCAGCGCCGCCCCGGCCACCGCCATCCGCCGCGCCGGGCCGGACTCGCCCGGCGCGGCGAGCATGCCGATCGCACCCGCGCTCGACACGGCGCTCCCGGCGAACAAGAACGGCAGCTCGCGGTACGCCTCGTGCCATCCCGGGACCGCCGTGTCGGCCAGCAGCACCGCGGTGTAGGTCGTCATCGCGGGCGCGATCACCCCGGCCGTGGTGGCCGCCGCGCGGCCCAGAACCGGGAGCCGCCCGGTGAGTTCGCTGGCCACGGCTGCGCTGGACAACGCCGAGAACGGCGCCAGGATCCAGGACCCGACGCTCAGCGGCGAGGTCGGCTTCAGCACCCGGAGCATGTTCAGGAACCGCGCCGGCCGCCCGAGGTCGTGGATCAGCGCCCCGACGCTGGCCGTCGCGCCGACCGCCGCAGTCAGCCTGCCGGAGCGCGCCAGCCGCCGGCATCCGGCGAGGTCCGCGCACAACGCCATCGCCGACGACGCCCCCGCCAGCCCGCCGAGGTAGAGGTACGCGGGAACGTCCGGCACCTTCCACACCGGCTGCTTGAGCACCGGGCGCCCGTAGTAGGACCGGAACTCCGCCTCCGGCACCATCAGCCGGTCGCCGCGCTTCACCGCCTGCCCCCGAGGAAGCACCCGGCGATCACGGCCGCCGCGGTCAGCGCCGCGCCCGCCGCGTGCCGCCACATCGACGGCAGGTCCCGCGTCGTCACCACCGGGTCCGGCGGCAGCCCGTACACCTCGGGCTCGTCCAGCAGCAGGAAGAACGCGCCGTCGCCGCCGACCCCGTCGGCCGGGTCGTGCCCGTAGAGCCTGGCCTCGGCGATGCCCTGGGCGTGCAGTTCTTCGACGCGCAGTTGCGCGCGGTCGCGGAGTTCGTCGAGCGGGCCGTACTGGATGGACTCCGTCGGGCACGCCGTCGCGCAGGCGGGCATCAGCCCCGCGCCCAGCCGGTCCTGGCACAACGTGCACTTGGCCGCGCCGCCGGTGTCCGGCCGCACGTCGATCACCCCGTACGGGCAGGCGGGCACGCAGTAACCGCAGCCGTTGCACACGTCGTCCTGCACCAGGACCGTGCCGTACTCGGTGCGGATCAGCGCGCCCGTCGGGCAGACGTCGAGGCATGCCGCGTGGGTGCAATGCTTGCAGACGTCCGAGGACATCAGCCAGCGGACCTGGTCCTCGCCCATGCCCGGCATACCCAGGTCCACAGTGGACCCGTGTTGTTCGACGAAGGCCACGTGCCGCCACGTCGTCGCGCCGAGCGCGCCGGTGTTGTCGTAGGACATCCCGGTGAGGTCGAGGCCGTCCTCGGGCAGCAGGTTCCACTCCTTGCAGGCGACCTCGCACGCCTTGCACCCGATGCACACGCTGGTGTCGGTGAAGAACCCGACGCGGTCGGGGTGATCCGGCGGGTAACCCGCCTCCCCCGCCGGGTCCGCCAGCGGTCCGCTCAACCGGTTCGATTGCACGCGCTCACTCGCCTCCTCGCCTCGGGCTGTCGGCGTGCTCCGTGCCGGTGCGCTCCGTGATCCCGGCCCGCCTGCGGTACTCCTCGACGTAGCGGACCAGCGCCGCGCCGCGAGGGCGGCGGCCCGGCCGGATGTCGCAGGCACCGGCCTTCGTCTCCATGATGTGCACGTTCGGGTCCAGCGCCACGTTGATCAGCTCGTTCGCCGCGTCGCCGGTCGTCAGGCCGTTCGGCCCCCAGTGCCACGGGATGCCGATCTGGTGGATGGTGCGCTCGCCGTGGCGCAGCGGCCGCATCCGGGCGGTCACCAGGACGCGGCCCTCGATGGCGCTGCGGGCGGTGATCACGGTCGCCCAGCCCAGGTGCCGCAGCCCGCGCTCGGCCGCCAGCGCCGGGGAGACCTCCAGGAACATCGCCGGCGCCAGCTCGGACAGGTGCGCCAGCCACCGGCTCATGCCGCCCGCGGTGTGGTGCTCGGTGAGCCGGAACGTGGTGAACACGTACGGGAACACCTCGCTGCCGGGTTCGGCGCCGCTGGGCTGGTAGCGGTTCTCCGGCCGCGAGCGCACCTGCCGCGCCGGATTCCGCTGCTGGGCGGCGTGGATCCGGTTCTCCAGCGGCGATTCCTGCGGCTCGTAGTGCGCCGGCAGCGGGCCGTCGACCAGCCCGGCCGGGACGTAGAGCCAGCCGCGCCCGTCGCTCTGCATGATGAACGGCTCGGTGCCCGCGATGCCCTCGGGCCCGGTGGCGTCCGGGTCGGGCAGGTAGTCGGGTCGCTTGGCCCGGTCGAAGTCCGGGATGTCGTGGCCGGTCCACTCGCCGCGCTCGTCGTCCCACCAGACGTAGGCCTTCCGGTCGCTCCACGGCCGGCCGGCCGGATCGGCCGATGCCCGGTTGTAGAGCAGCCGCCGGTTCGCCGGCCACGCCCAGCCCCACTCCGGCGCGACCCACGACTGCTCGCCGCCCGGGCGACGCCGCGCGGACTGGTTGATCCCGTCGGCGAAAACGCCGCAGTAGATCCAGCAACCGCAGCGGGTGGACCCGTCCGGGCGCAGCTGAGTGTAGGACGACAGCGGGTCGCCGGCGGCGTCGAAGCCATTGATCTCCCGCAGCACGGCCGCCGCGCTCGGCTCCCGGATGTCGCCCTCGACCGGGTAGTCCCAGGTCAGCTCCAGCAGTGCCCGGTCCCGCTCGGCGCCGGGTTCGAGCTTCTCCCGGATCCGCCGTCCCAGGTGGTAGAAGAACCACAGGTCGCTGCGCTGATCCGCGTGCGGTTCAACGGCTTTGTGGTGCCACTGCAGCAGCCGCTGGGTGTTGGTGAAGGTGCCGTCCTTCTCGGTGTGCGCCGCGGCGGGCAGGAAGAACACCTCGGTGCCGATGTCCTCGGTGCGCATCTCGCCGGTCTCGATCTCCGGGCCGTCCAGCCAGAAGGTGGCCGTCTCGATCAGGTTGAGGTCGCGCACCACGAGCCAGTCCAGGTTCGCCAGGCCCATCCGCTGCTGGCGGGCGTTCGCCGTGCCCACCGCCGGGTTCTCGCCGACGACGAAGTAGCCCTTGCAGCGCCCCTCGATCTGATCGATCGCGGTCTGGAAGGTGCCGTGGTCGCCGGTCAGCCGCGGCAGCCGGTCGAAGCAGAAGTCGTTGTCGGCCGTGGCGTGCTCGCCCCACCACGCCTTGAGCAGGCTGACCAGGTAGGACCGCATGTTTCCCCAGTAGCCGCGCGCGAGCTCGTCCGCCGCGACGAAGGTGTCGAGGTCGAAGTCGGCGTGCGCGTGCGGCATCGGGATGTAGCCGGGCAGCAGGTTGAACAGCGTCGGGATGTCGGTCGAGCCCTGGATGCTGGCGTGCCCGCGCAGCGCCAGGATCCCGCCTCCGGGCCGGCCGATGTTGCCCAGCAGCAGCTGCAGGATGGAGGCGGCGCGGATGTACTGCACGCCCACCGTGTGGTGCGTCCAGCCGACCGCGTAGGCGATCGCCGTGGTGCGGTCCCGGCCGGAGTTCGCCACGAGCTGCTCGGCCACCCACTCGAAGTCCTCGCGCGGAACGCCGCACACCTCCTCCACCATTTCCGGCGTGTAGCGCGCGTAGTGCCGTTTGAGCAGCTGGAACACGCAGCGGGGATCCTGCAGCGTCGGGTCGGTCTCGGCGCGACCGCGGTAGACCGGGCCGCCCGCGCCGGTGCGCTCCGGGCGGCTGGCGTCGCGCTCGCGTCCGTGCGGCGTCGTGGGCACCGCGGTCTCCGGGCCGTGACCGCCGACCGACGGCACCGCGGAACTGCCCTCGTACTGCCAGGTCGTCGTGTCGTAGCTGCCCGCTTCGGGGTCGAAGCCGGAGAAGACGCCGTCGAGGTCCTCCGTGTCGCGGAAGTCCTCGCCCACGATCATCGGGGCGTTCGTGTAGGCCACGACGTAGTCGTGGAAGTAGGCGTCGTTGGTCAGGACGTGGTTGATCAGCGCGCCGAGGAACGCGATGTCGCTGCCCGCGCGCAGCGCGACGTGCCGGTGCGCCAGCGCCGAGGTGCGGGTGAAGCGCGGGTCGACGTGGATGATCGTGGCACCGCGGCGCTTCGCCTCCACCACCCACTGGAAGCCGACCGGGTGCGCCTCGGCCATGTTGGACCCCTGGATGAGGACGCAGTCGGAGTTGGCGAGGTCCTGCTGGAACGTGGTGGCGCCGCCGCGCCCGAACGAGGTGCCCAGACCGGGCACCGTGGAGGAGTGTCAAATGCGGGCCTGGTTCTCCACCTGGATCGCGCCGAGGGCGGTGTAGAGCTTCTTCATGAGGTAGTTCTCCTCGTTGTCGAGGGTCGCTCCTCCGAGGCTCGCGATGCCCGTCGTGCGCCGCAGCGGCCGGCCGTCGGCGTCGGCGTCCTGCCAGGTGGCGGCCCGGGTGGCCAGCACCCGGTCGGCGATCATGTCCAGCGCGGTGTCGAGGTCGAGGTCCTCCCACCCGGTGCCGTGCGGGCGGCGGTAGCGGACCTTGGTCTGCCGCAGCGGCGAGGTCACGAGCTCGCGGCTCGCCGAGCCCTTGGGGCACAGCCGGCCGCGGCTGATCGGCGAATCGGGATCGCCCTCGATCTGGGTTACGGCGCCGTCCTGGACGAAGACCCGCTGGCCGCAGCCCACCGCGCAGTACGGGCACACCGAACGGACCACCGCGTCGGCGTCCTCGGTGCGTGCGCGCCGCTCATCGGTGCGCCGCGACCGGGCCGCCGGGCCCCTGCCCAGCGGGTCCGCCCCGGTCAGCTGGCGAACCACCGGCCACCGCAACCACTCCGCCATCGCCGTTCTCCCCACACGCGTGGTTCCAGGAGAAACCCGGCGGCCGGGCGACGCAAGCTCGACGCCCGCGACCTGGGACGAAGGCGCTTGACCCGGGCCGGAGCCGGGACGAATCTGGCAGGTATGACGGCCGCTGCGGCGGAGAACCCGGCTTCCCGGCCCCAGGACCGCCGCCATCGCCGGACCATGCGCACCCGCGCGGCCATCGAAGCGGCGGCCCTGAAGCTGTTCGCCGAGCAGGGCTTCGCCAGCACCACGGTGGAGCAGATCGCCGAGGCCGCCGACATCGCCCCGCGCACGTTCTTCCGCCACTTCCCCAGCAAGGACGCCGTGCTCTTCGGCGACCCGGGCCGCGAGACCGAACGGATGCGCGAAGCGCTGGCCGCCCGGCCCGCCGGCGAGCACCCGATGCGATCGCTGGCCGCGGCGCTGCTGGACGCGGCCGAACGCATCGAACAGGACCGCGCGCAGCACCTGATGCGCGCCGAGCTGCTGGACGGCCTCGAGCACGCCGGCGACTACGAGCTGCACCTCATCAGGCAGCGCTGGGTCCAGGACATGGCTGCGCTGGTCGCGGAACGGACGGGCGCCGGCGGCGACGACCCGCGCACGGTCGCCTACTCGATCACCCTGATGAGCTGCTTCGGCTCGGCCATGCACAGCTGGCTGGTCGGCACCGGCGGCACGCCGCTGCGCGAGATCCTCGCCCAGGTGCTGGACGAGACCGCCGGTGGCCTGGCCCAGGCCGCCGACGTGGTCGGTTCGGCGGTCCGGGGTCCGGCGCGCCGACGGCCCGTCAGTAGAGACCGTTGACGTAGGACGGGCCGTAGTAGCGCTCCAGTTCCGCCAGCGAGTCCTCCGGGCGCTCCAGGAACTTGGCGATCTGCGCGCGGGAGGCCACGGCGCCCGGCTCCCACGTTTCGGACTTCCACAGCGCGGAGCGCAGGAACGCCTTCGAGCAGTGGTGGAAGACCTCGTCGATCTCCACCACCAGCGCCAGCGCCGGGCGGTGGCCCTTGACCACCATCTCGTCGAAGAACGGCGCGTCGCGCACCAGCCGCGCGCGGCCGTTGATGCGCAGCGTGTCGCCGCGGCCGGGGATGAAGTAGATCAGGCCGACGTGCGGGTTCGACAGCACGTTGCGGAAGCCGTCGACGCGCCGGTTGCCCGGCCGGTCCGGGATGGCGATCGTCCGGTCGTCCAGCGCCAGCGTGAACCCGGCCGGGTCGCCCTTCGGCGAGACGTCGCACGTGCCGTCCGCGGCGGAGGTCGCGATCAGGCAGAACGGCGAGGCCGCGAGCCACTGCCGGTCCAGCTCGTGCAGGCCGGGGCGCGCCTTGTCCGCGACGCGCTGCAGCGGCTCGCCGACGATCTCGCGCAGTTCGTCGACCGACGTGATCTCCACCAGACCAGTGAGCTCCATGGCTTCTCCCCAAGATCGATCTTCCGCCTCAGACCGTACGACACCGGGGAGCATCGCCGAGAGTGGTTTTCGTCGCTGCGATCGGTTCAGAGGTCGAGCACGACCCGGCCCGTCGCGCGGGAGGTGCAGATCGCCATCCGGTCGACCTCGGCCCGGCCCCGGCGGTCGACCTCCCCGGCGAGGACCCGGACGTGGCAAGTGCCGCAGAAGCCCTGGCGGCAGGAGTAGGGCACCTGCGGCAGGACCTCGCCGATCACGTCCAGCGCCGACCGGTCCGCGGGCACCTCGACGGTCTCGCCGGTGCGGGCCAACTCGACGGTGAACGGGCGGCCGTCGACGATCGGCGGCGCCGAGAACCGCTCCCAGTGCAGCGAATCCGCCGCGCTGCCGGGCAGATCGACCCGCACGCCGGTGATCATCGGGATCGGCCCGCAGCAGTACACCGCCGCGTCGGGCGGGCAGTGCTCCAGCAGTTCCGCGCCGGAGGCCGGGATGCCGAACTCGGTGTCCGGCCGGGCCCAGACGCGCGCCGGGTCCAGCGCCGCCAGCTCGCCGAGGAACGGCATCGACTCGCGCGACCGTCCGGTGTAGACCAGCCGCCAGTCCGCGCCGCGCGCCGCGGCGGTGCGGACCATCGGCAGGATCGGCGTGATGCCGATGCCGCCCGCGATGAACAGGTAGCGCGGCGCGGTGACGAACGGGAACGCGTTGCGCGGCCCGCGCGCGAGGATCCGGCTGCCGGAGCGGATCTCGTCGTGGATCTCGCGCGATCCGCCGCCGTCGGCCAGCCGCCGGACCGCGATCCGGTAGTGCCCGCGGTCGCCGGGATCCCCGCACAGCGAGTACTGGCGCTTGCGCCCGGAGGGCAGCACCACGTCGAGGTGCGCGCCGGGCTGCCAGGCCGGCAGCGGCGCGCCGCTGCGGCTCGTCAGCCGCAGGCTGATCACCTCGTCCGCTTCGGCGCGCACCTCCGACACCAGCAGCGGGATGTCGCGGTCGACCGGCCGGACCGGCGGGTGGTCGCGGCGGTCGTTGCGGTGCAGCCATTCCACGGCCGTGGTCAGCTTGTCGAGCACCCAGAGGAACCGGTCCGGGCCGGCGTGGGTGAGCGCCGGCGGCACGGCGCGATCGACCTCGGCCATCAGTGCTCGGCCGCTTGCGCGGCGGGCGACTTCGCCAGGTACGCCACCGCCTGGCTGGTCGAACCGTGCTGCGACGGGTGGTAGGAACGGCGGAAGTAGGGCGGGATCGCCTTCAGCATCTGCCAGTAGCCGGGCGTCAGCCCGAGCCTCCCGGTGCGCAGCATGTCGCGGAAGCGCGGCTTGCGGCGGCCGCGCAGCACCGGGTCGTGCGCCATCAGGTAGCGGACGCCTCGCGCCCACAGGATGGCCAGCACCGTGATCGCGATCGCCATCGTCCGGCAGCGCTGCAGGTAGCCACCGTCGACGTGCATGTAGAGGTCGTAGGCGACCGACCGGTGCTCGACCTCCTCGGCGCCGTGCCAGCGCAGCAGGTCGAGCATCGTCGGGTCGGCGCCTGCGGCGTCGAGCTCCGCCGCGTCCAGCACCCACTGGCCGAGGAACGCCGTGTAGTGCTCGATCGCCGCGATCATCGCCAGCCGCTGCACCAGCCACGACTCGGCGCGCTTGCCGGTGTGCGGCCGGTCGCCGAGGATCTTGCGGAACATCCAGCCGACCTGCGCGACGTAGGGCCGGGTGTCCAGGCCGTGCGCGTCGAAGTGGTCCAGCACGCCCTGGTGCGACTCGGCGTGCATCGCCTCCTGGCCGACGAAGCCGCGGACGTCCTCCAGCAGCCGGTCGTCCTTGATCAGCGGCATCGCCTGCTTGAAGACCTCCACGAACCAGCGCTCGCCCTCCGGCAGCACCAGATGCAGGAAGTTGATCATGTGGGTGGCGAACGGCTCGCCGGGAATCCAGTGCATCGGCAGCTGGGCCCAGTCGAAGGCGACATCGCGGGCCTGCAGCGCGACGCGGTCCGGCTCCCCTGGATCGATCTGCGACATCTCCGGCCTCCTCGAATCAGCGGGGCGTCAGGTCGGCCCGGGCCGCCGCGCGCAGCAGCCCGGGGGTCAGCCGGGACAGCACCAGGCCGACCTTGGCTTCGGCGGTGATCGGCGCGACCGCGGCGTCGCGCCGGACCGCGCGCAGGATCTCCGCGGCGGCGCGCTCGGGCGTGAAGTTCCGCCGCTGGTAGAGCTGCTCGGCCGCGCGGCGGCGCCGGTCCTGCTCGGCGTCGGCGACGCCGACGAACCGGGTGCTGCCGGTGATCCCGGTGTTGATCAGCCCGGGGCAGATCGCGGTCACCTTGATCCCGTCGGCGGCCAGCTCGGCGCGCAGGCATTCGCTGAGCGCCAGCACCGCCGCCTTCGTGGTGCTGTAGGCCGGGAGCAGCTTCGACGGCAGGTACGCGGCGGCGGAGGCGACGTTGACGATCCGTCCGCCCTCGCCGCGGTCGATCATCTGCTCGGCGAACAGCCGGCAACCGTGGATGACGCCCCACAGGTTGATGTCGATGACGCGTTCCCAGTCCGCCACCTCGGTGTCCACGAAGGACCCGGCGACGCCGATGCCCGCGTTGTTCACCACCACGTCCGGGGTGCCGAGTTCGGCGTGCACGTGCTCGGCGAAGCCCTCCATACCCGCCTGGTCGGCCACGTCGACGCGGTAGGGGGTGGCGCCCGCGCCGGTGCGCGCGACCAGCTCCGCGGTGGCCTTGGCGGCGGTCTCGTCGATGTCGGCGGTGACCACGTGCGCGCCTTGCGCGGCGAAGGCCAGCGCCGTCGCCCGGCCGATCCCGCCGCCCGCGCCGGTGATCACCACCAGCCGGTCCTGGAAGTGGTGGCGCCCCGGGCGGATCCGGGCGGCCCGCAGGCCTCGCGGCTCCGCGCCGCCTTCGACGTGGTCGACGAGTTCCGCGGCGCACCGCGCGACGAGCTCCGGCCGGCTTCGCGGCAGCCAGTGGCCGCCCGGCAGCCGGCGCACCCGCAGGTTCGGCACCCACGGCGCGATCCCGGTCTGCAGGGGCGTCGACACGAACGGATCGCCACCGGGCGCGAGGACCTGCACCGGGATCTCGGCGCGGCGCTCCCCCGGTTTGCCCAGCCGGGACCGCATGTTCGCCCGGTACAGCTGCAAGCCGTGCAGGCCGTCGGACAACGCGGGGCGCGTCGGGTTCGCCGCCGTGCGGGGATCGAGCCGCTCCAGCGCCCCGATCAGCTTGGGCAGCGCCCCGGTCCGCCACGCCAGCTCGGGCAGGACCGGGAGCTGGAAGAAGCCGATGTAGCCCGAGAAGATCAGCTGCGCGACCAGATCGCGCAGCCCGCGCGGCGTGGGCCGGTGCAGCTTGGCCCGCATCCACCGGCCCACGTGGTCCAGGCAGGGCCCGGAGATCGACGTGAACGAGGCGAACCGGTGGGCCAGCCGCGGATCGGTGACCGCGTGCCACGCCTGGACCGAGCCCCAGTCGTGGGCCAGCAGGTGCACCGGCCGCTCCGGGCTCACCGCGTCGGCGACGCGGCGCAGGTCGTCGGCGAGCCGGTCCAGCAGGTAGGCGTCGGTGCCGCGGGGCTTGTCGGACTCCCCCGCCCCGCGCACGTCGTAGGTGACCACCCGGTACCGCCCGGACAGCGCCGCCACCGCGCCGTCCCAGATCGAGCGGTCGTCGGGATAGCCGTGCACCGCGAGCAGCGTCGGGGCGGCCGGGTCGCCGTGCTCCCGCACGGCCAACCGCAGCCCATCGCCGGTGTCGATCCACCTGCCGGAATCCGCTTCGCGCGGCGTGCGAGCCATACCCCGAAGAGTACAGACCTTGTCAACAGTCATTGTCACAGTCGACTTGTTCCGGCGCCCGGCCAGCGCGCCGCTTTCGCGCGAAACCGGCGTCCCCCACGCCTGCCGGGCGCCGCTTTCGCGCGAAAACGCCGCTTCCACCACGTGGCTTCGGCACGTCGAGGGAAGCTCCGGCGCATCGCCCGCGCGACCGCATCCGGAACAGCTCCTATAGATAGAGGCTGTTTTGGATGTCGTGGTGTGAGGTGTGGTGTCGCGGGGCTTTGTCTTTGAAGCGGCGCAGCCGCTTAGCCCACCCTCGCCGCTTGCACCGCTGCGGGTTCTCAGGTGTCTTCTCGCGAGGACAGCCCCGACGTGGTGAATTGGCATTCATGATGTCGGGGATCCCACAGCGAGAAGGCACCTGAGGTTCCGCCACCCGCACCGCCACGCAAAACAAGTTCAGAAACAGGCTCTATAGTCCGGGGCATGGCCGATCCGCGGCAGCTGGTGCCGGGCACCGACCGGGTGCTGGCCGATCCCGAGGTGGCCGCCGCGGCCGGGCGGCTGGGCCACCGGCTGGTCAAGCAGGCCGTGCACGCGGCGCAGGAACGCGCCCGCAGCGGCGAGATCGCGCCGGACCGGGTCGTCGCGGAAACCCTTGCCGCGCTACCGGAATCCGCGTCGAGCATCCGGCCGGTGCTCAACGCGACCGGCGTCCTGCTGCACACCAACCTCGGCCGCGCGCCGCTGTCGGACGCGGCGATCCACGCCCTGCAACAGGCCGCCGGGACCACGGACGTCGAACTCGACCTGCACACCGGCCGGCGCGGCCCGCGCGGCGCGGCCGCCATCGCCGCGCTGCTGGCAGTCGTGCCGCGCGCCGAAGCCGCGCACGTGGTCAACAACGGCGCCGCGGCGCTCGCCCTGACGGCGACCGCGCTCGCGCAGGGCCGCGAAATCGTGTTGGCACGCGGCGAAATGGTCGAGATCGGCGACGGGTTCCGCATCCCCGAACTGCTCACCGCCACCGGCGCCCGGCTGCGCGAGGTCGGCACCACCAACCGGGTCCGGCTCGACGACTACCGGGCGGCGCTCGGACCGGACACCGGCTTCGTCCTCAAGGTGCACCCGTCGAACTTCGTGATCACCGGTTTCACCTCGTCCGTGCCGGTGGCCGCGCTGCGCGAACTCGGGGTGCCCGTGGTCGCCGACATCGGATCGGGCTTGCTGCACCCGCATCCCGCCCTGCCTCGGGAACCCGATGCGACCACGACGCTTTCCGACGGGGCCGATCTGGTCATCGCCAGCGGCGACAAGCTCCTCGGCGGGCCGCAGGCCGGGCTGCTGCTGGGCGGGGCCGAGATCGTGCACCGCCTCCGGCGGCATCCGCTGGCGCGTGCGCTGCGCGTCGACAAGCTCACCCTCGCCGCGCTGGAGGCCACCGTGCGGGGTCCGAGCACGCCGACAGCGCAGCGGCTCCGGCAGGACCGGGCCGACCTGTTGCGCCGCGCCGAACGGCTCGCGGACCTGCTGACCGCAGCCGGTGTCCCGGCCTCGGCTCAGCACAGCGAGGCGACCGCCGGCGGCGGCGGAGCCCCCGGCGTCACGCTGCCCAGCGCGGCCGTCGCGCTCCCCGATCGCTTCGCGAAACTCCTGCGCGAAGGACACCCTCCCGTCCTCGCCCGCGTCGAACGCGACCGCTGCCTGCTCGACCTGGCCGCGCTGGCCCCCGAACACGACGAACTGCTGCATCGCGCGGTGCTGGCGGTGGCCTGATGCACGTCATCGCCACCGCAGGGCACGTGGACCACGGCAAGTCCACGCTGATCCGCGAGCTGACCGGGATGGAGCCGGACCGGTGGGCGGAGGAGCGCCGCCGGGGCCTGACCATCGACCTCGGGTTCGCGTGGACCCGCCTGCCGGACGGCTGCACCGCGGCCTTCGTCGACGTGCCCGGCCACGAGCGGTTCGTGCCGAACATGCTGGCCGGGGTCGGGCCGGTGCCCGCGGTGCTGTTCGTAGTCGCCGCCGACGAGGGCTGGATGCCGCAGTCCGGCGAGCACCTGGACGCCTTGGCCGCCCTCGGCGTCCGGCACGGCCTGCTCGCCGTCACCCGCTGCGACCTGGCCGATCCCGGCCCCGCCGCCGAGCAGGCCCGCGAACGGCTCCGCGGCACGTCGCTCGCCGGCATCCCCGCCGTGCACGTCAGCGGACGCACCGGTGCCGGCCTGGACGAGCTGCGGCACCAGATCGACGAGCTCGTCCACCGGCTACCCGCGGCCGACCCGGATGCCGATGTGCGGCTCTGGGTGGATCGCGCGTTCACCATCCGCGGCGCCGGAACGGTCGTGACCGGCACCCTCCCGGCAGGAACCCTCCGCGAAGATGCCCGGCTCCGGCTGCATCCCGCCGGGGTGGAAGCGACGGTCCGGGGCCTGCAGGCGCTCGGCTCATCCGAACACCAGGTCGGCGCCGTCGCGCGGGTGGCGGTCAACCTCCGCGGCGTGGACCTCGACCAGGTGCGGCGCGGCGACGCGCTGCTGACCCCGGACCGGTGGCTGACCACCGACGTCCTCGACGTCCGGATCCACCGGGCGACCTCGCCCGCTTCCGTCGGCACCGGAGCGGCACCACGCCTCCCCCGCGACCTGGTGCTGCACATCGGCGCGGCGGCGGTCGGGGCCCGCGTCCGGCCGCTCGGCCATGACACGGCGCGGCTGACGTTGCGCACCCCGCTGCCCCTCCGGATCGGCGACCGAGCCCTGCTGCGCGATCCGGGAAGCCGGTGCATCTGCGGCGGACTCGTGGTGCTCGACGTTCGCCCGCCGCGGTTGACCAGGCGCGGAGCGGCCCGCGCGCGGGCGGCCGAACTGGACACCATGGACGGCCGCCCCGACGGCGCGGTCGAGCTGCGGCGCCGCCGCCTGGTCCGCGCCGACGATCTGCGCGCGATGGGCGCCATCCCGCCCGGGCCCGGGCCTTGGCTGCTGGACGAGGAGCACCGCGACGAACTCGCCAGCCGCCTCGACGACCTGCTGGCACGGCACCACGAGACGCACCCGCTGGACGACAGCATGCCCGCCGAAGCCGCCCGCCGCGCCCTCGACCTGCCCGATCCGGACCTGTTGCCCCCGATCGCCCGAGCAGCCGGGATCGCTCTGCGCGAAGGGCGGTTGCACAAGGGGCGGAGCCGGTTGCCCGAGCACGTGCAGCGCGCGGTGGCGACGATCCGGAGCGCGCTCGCCGACCATCCGTTCCAAGCCCCGACCGCCGGCGAACTCGCCGAACTGGGCCTCGGTGAGAAGGAACTCGCCGCAGCCGCGCACACCGGCGCACTACTGCGCCTGGCTCCCGGCCTGGTGCTCCTGCCGGGCGCCGACGAGGCCGCCGTGGCACGGCTGGCGCGGCTGCCCGAGCCGTTCACGCTCAGCCAGGCCAGGCAGGCGCTGGACACCTCGCGCCGCGTTGCGGTTCCCTTGCTGGAACTGCTCGCTCGCCGCGGCCGGACGCAACGGCTGGCCGACGGCACCCACCGCGTTGTTTCCCCACCCCGGGCCCCGGGAAATACCGGGGGCAACCCGACGCCACGGCGATGAGCAGGACTTCTGCGATCTTGCGCCCATCACCGCATGGTGAACACCGGCGGCGCTCGGGCGCCGGGGCGATGGGAGGCAACCATGCCGCGGAAGATCTGGACCGGCTCCATCAACTTCGGCCTCGTCACCATCCCGGTCGGGCTCTACGCCGCGACCGAGGACCACACCATCCAGTTCCACCAGTACGAGCGCGGGACCGCCGACCGGATCCGCTACAAGCGCGTCAACGAGCGGACCGGCGAGGAAGTCGGCTTCAACGACATCGTCAAGGGCCGCGAGTTCGACGGCGGGGTCATCACCGTGGAGCAGTCCGAACTCGACGAGATCGCCCCCGGTCGCTCCCGCACCATCGACATCACCACGTTCGTCGACCTCACCGAGATCGACCCGGTGCACTTCCAGAAGACCTACTGGCTGGCCCCCAACAGCAAGGAGCACTACCGGCCCTACAACCTGCTGCGCCGGGCGATGCACGAGACCAGCCAGGCCGGGATCGCGACCTTCGTGCTGCGCGGCAAGCAGTACCTCACCGCGGTGCGCGCCGACGACACCGTGCTGGCGCTGAACACCCTCTTCTTCGCCGACGAGGTCCGCGACCCGGGCGAGCTGATCGGCGACGAGGGCGAGCAGGCGAAGCCGTCGGAAAAGGAACTGCAGATGGCGACCACGATCATCGAGTCGATGAGCGGGCCGTGGGAACCGGAGCAGTACGAGGACACCTACACCGCGAAGGTCGAGGAGCTGCTGGCGGAGAAGGCGCACGGCGGCGAGGTGACGGCGGCGGAGGAGCCGCCGAAGCCGACGGACGTCATCGACCTCACCGAGGCGTTGCGGCGCAGCGTCGACGAGGCCCGCAAGGGCCGCAAGCCCGCGCGGGCGGAGGAGGACCTGTCGGAGCTGAACAAGGCCGAGCTCGACGCCC
Organism: Saccharopolyspora sp. NPDC045839; assembly: GCF_056431645.1. Classification (NCBI taxonomy): domain Bacteria; kingdom Bacillati; phylum Actinomycetota; class Actinomycetes; order Pseudonocardiales; family Pseudonocardiaceae; genus Saccharopolyspora; species Saccharopolyspora sp. NPDC045839. The sequence continues at coordinate 248,697 of NZ_JBWKKH010000002.1, read as the reverse complement.
GGGCGAAGCAGCTGGGCATCAAGGGCCGCTCCAAGATGAAGCGCGCCGAGCTCGAAGAGGCGGTGGCCGCGGCCACCCGGAAACCCACCGGCACCGAAGGACGCCGTTCCCGCAAGGCCTCCTGACCACAGTGGATGATCCGTCGAGGAGATCCGCCTGGTGCTGCAGGGCTAGCCGTCAGGCGTCGAAGTCGACCGTGACCTCGTCGGTGGTCGGCAGCGACTGGCAGGTCAGGACGAAGCCCTCCGCGACCTCGGATTCCTCCAGGGCGAAGTTGCGGCGCATCCGGACCTCCCCGCAGGTGACCTTCGCCCGGCAGGTGCCGCAGACGCCGCCCTTGCACGCGAACGGCAGGTCGGGGCGGATCCGCTGGGCCGCGTCCAGGACCGGGACGTCGCGGGGCAGGGACATCGGCGTCGACCGTCCGTCGAGCACCACCGTGACCTCGCTGGTCGGGCCCTCGACGACCGGCTCCTCGTGCCGCGCCGGCTCCGGCGGCACGTCCTCGACGTAGAACAGCTCCTGGTGGATCTGCCCGGTGGCGACACCGCATTCGCGCAGCACGTCCTGGGCGTCGCTGACCATGCCGTACGGCCCGCACAGCCACCACTGGTCCACTGAACCGGCATCGACCACTGTGGACAGCAGCGCCCGGATCTTCGCCGCGTCCAGCCGGCCGGTGAACAGCTCCGACTCGCGCGGCTCCCGCGAGAGCACGTGCACCAGCTCCAGCCGCGCCGGGTAGCGGTCCTTCAGGTCGGCGAGCTCGTCGGCGAACATCACCGTGTCGCTGCGCCGGTTCCCGTAGAGCAGCGTCACGGTCGCGTCCGTCTCGCGCAGCACCGACGCGGCGATGGACAGCACGGGCGTGATGCCCGATCCGGCGGCGACGCACACGTGCCGTTCGTGCGCGGTCAGGTCCGGGGTGAAGCCGCCGACCGGCGGGAGCACCTCGATCTCGTCGCCGGGCCGCACCTCCTGCACCAGCCAGCTGGAGAACAGCCCGCCCGGCACGTGGCGCACGCCGATCCGCGGCGCCGCGCCGTGCGGGGCGCAGATCGAGTACGACCGGCGCTCCTCGCGGCCGTCCACCCGGCGGCGCAGCGTCAGCGACTGGCCCGGCCGGAAGGCGAACTCCTCGGCGAGCTCCGGCGGGACGTCGAAGCTGACCGCGACCGCGTCCTCGCACAGCCGCTCAACGTGGCTGACCCGCAGCGGGTGGAAGGTCGTGCGGCGGCGGCCGGGCCGCTCGGTGGCGGCCGGGGCGGGCGCGTCGACGGGGGCGGGACGGACCACGTCAGATCTCCTTGATGTGCTCGAAGGGTTCGCGGCACGAGCGGCACCGGCGCAGCGCCTTGCACGCCGTCGCGCCGAACTGCGAGACCTGCTCGGTGTCCGGCGAACCGCACTGCGGGCAGCGGACCTGGGCGCGCGGCGCCGTCAGCGTCAGCGGCACCGGGCCGGGCGAGCGCTGCGGGGCGGCGCCCGGCGGGGCGATGCCGTAGTCGGTCAGCTTCCGCCGGCCGGCCGGGCTGATCCAGTCGGTGGTCCACGGCGGGTCCAGCACCGTGCGCACCTCGACGTCGGCGAAGCCTGCCTCGCGCAGCCGGTGGCTGAGGTCCGCGCGCATCTCGCGCATCGCCGGGCAGCCGGAGTAGGTGGGCGTGATCGACACGACCACCGTCCCGTCCGCGGCCATCTCGACGTCGCGCAGGACGCCGAGATCGGCCAGCGTCAGCACCGGCAGCTCCGGGTCGGTGACCGACTCGGCGACCGCTTGGGCGTGCCGGAGGCCCGGCTTCGTGCTCGTCACCACGTCGCCTCCGGGTGCGCTCGGGCCAGGCTCTGCAGCTCGGCCAGCAGGAAGCCCAGGTGCTCGGTGTGGACGCCGTCCCGGCCGGTCCGCCCGGCCACCCCGGCCAGCGCCGACGCATCGGGTCGCCGCAGGGTGGCCGCGGCGATGACCTGGTCCAGGACGTCGTCGAACTCGGCGCGCGCCGGCGCCGGATCGGTGCCGACACCGGCCGCGACCATCTCCCGGTCGGTCGCGTTCGGCGCGAAGAGCTCGTCGACCAGCGGCCACACGCCGTCGAGCCCCTGTTGCATCCGCGCGTGCGACACCTCGGTGCCGTCGCCGAGCCGGACCGCCCACTGCGCCGCGTACTCGCGGTGGTAGGCCAGCTCCTTGACGCCCTTGGCCGCGATCGCCGCCAGCACCGGGTCGCGGGACTCGGCGAGCCGGGCGAACAGCGCCAGCCGCCACGTCGCGAACACCAGCAGCCGGGCGATGGTCTGCGCGAAGTCGCCGTTGGGGGGCTCGACCAGCCGCACGTTGCGGAACTCCCGCTCGTCGCGGAAGTACGCCAGCTCGTCCTCGTCGCGCCCGCTGCCGTCGGCCTGCCCGGCGCGGGACAGCAGCAGCCGCGCCTGGCCCAGCAGGTCGAGCGCGATGTTGGCCAGCGCCAGCTCGTCCTCCAGCTCCGGCGCGTGGGTGACCCACTCGGCCAGCCGCTGCGAGGCGATCAGCGCGTCGTCGCCGAGCATCAGGCAGTACCGGGCGAACGCGGCGCCGTCGACGCCCTCCGGCAGCGTGGTGTCCACTCCGGACAGCGGGTCGTCGAAGCCGGTGCCGAAGGCCCAGCGGGACTCGCCCTCCGGCTCCGCCGCGGTCAGCGCCTCGTAGGCGTTGTCGAACGACATCAGGCCGACCTCACATGTGCGGGACGTTGTCGGGAATGCGGTAGAACGTGGGGTGCCGGTACACCTTGTCGCCGCTGGGCGCGAAGAACGGGTCCTTCTCGTCCGGGCTGGACGCGGTGATCGCGTCCGCCCGCACCACCCAGATGCTCACGCCCTCGTTGCGGCGCGTGTAGAGGTTGCGCGCGTTGTGCAGCGCCATCTCCTCGTCCGCGGCGTGCAGCGAGCCCACGTGCACGTGGTTCAAACCCCGCTTGCCGCGGACGAAAACCTCGAACAGCGGCCACGCGGACCGCGGCGCACCGGTCTCGGCGTCCGGACTCATCGCGCGACCTCCTCGCGTGCGGCCTGCTTCGCGGCGTGGGCGGCTGCCGCATCGCGCACCCACTGCCCCTCCTCGTGCGCGGCCCGGCGCCGGACCAGCCGCTCCTCGTTGCACGGCCCGTGCCCGGCGATCACCCGCTTGAGCTCGGACCAGTCCGGCTCGCCGAAGTCGTAGTGCCCGCGCTCCTCGTTCCAGTGCAGCGCCGGATCGGGCAGCGTGACGCCCAGCGCCTCCGCCTGCGGCACGGACATGTCCACGAACTTCTGCCGCAGCTCGTCGTTGGTATGCCGCTTGATCCGCCACGCCATGGACTGCTGGGTGTTGGGCGAGTCGGCGTCCGGCGGGCCGAACATCATCAGCGACGGCCACCACCAGCGGTTCGTGGCGTCCTGCACCATCTCCCGCTGCTCGTCGGTGCCGCGCATCATCGTCATCAGCAGCTCGTAGCCCTGCCGCTGGTGGAACGACTCCTCCTTGCAGATCCGCACCATGGCCCGCGCGTAGGGCCCGAAGGAGCTGCGGCACAGCGGCACCTGGTTGCAGATCGCCGCCCCGTCGACCAGCCAGCCGATGACGCCGATGTCGGCGAAGGTCAGCGTCGGGTAGTTGAAGATCGACGAGTACTTCTGCCGCCGGGTGATGAGCTTCTCGGTCAGCTCCGCGCGGTCCACGCCGAGCGTCTCGGCCGCCGAGTACAGGTAGAGCCCGTGCCCGGCCTCGTCCTGCACCTTCGCCAGCAGGATCGCCTTGCGCCGCAGGCTCGGGGCCCTGGTCAGCCAGTTGCCCTCCGGCTGCATGCCGATGATCTCCGAGTGCGCGTGCTGGGCGATCTGGCGCACCAGGGTCTTGCGGTAGCCCTCCGGCATCCAGTCCCGCGGCTCGATGCGCTGGTCGTGCGCGATCCGCTCGTCGAAGTGCTCCTGCAGCCCGGCGTCGCCGAGCCGGTCCACCGTGCTGGTCATGACGTCCCCTGCTCCCCGGGCCGCTTGGCGACCAGCGTCAGCACGTCGTACTTGGCCACCGAGGCGCCGTCCTGGTTGGTCACGTCCACGTCCCAGCGGACCTCGCCGTGCTCGGCGCCGACCCGCGGCGTGATCTGCTTCGCGGTCATCGTCACGGTGATCTCGTCGCCCGGGTAGGTCGGCGTGAGGAACCGGAGGTTCTCCAGCCCGTAGTTGGCCAGCACCGGACCCGGGTCCGGGTCCACGAACAGCCCGGCGGCGAAGGACACCACCAGGTAGCCGTGCGCGACCCGGCCGTCGAAGAACGGGTTGGCCTTCGCCGCTTCTTCATCGGTGTGCGCGTAGAAGGTGTCGCCGGTGAACTCGGCGAAGTGCTCGACGTCCTCCAGCGTCACGGTGCGCGGCCCGGCGACCACCGTGTCGCCGATGCGCAGCTCGTCGAGGTGCTTGCGGAACGGGTGCTGCTCGGTGGTGTTGCGCGGAGTTCCGGGCACCCACTGCCCGGTGATCGCGGTCAGCGTCGCCGGATCGGCCTGCACCGCGGTCCGCTGCATGTGGTGCAGCACGCCGCGAACGCCGCCCATCTCCTCGCCACCGCCGGCCCGGCCCGGTCCACCGTGGACCAACGCGGGCAGCGGCGAGCCGTGCCCGGTGTTCTCCCCGGCGTTCTCCCGGTTCAGCACGAGCATCCGGCCGTGCCGCGACGCCGCGCCAAGCACCACCTCGCGGGCGAAGTCCGCGTCGGCGGTCACCACGGATCCGGCGAGGCTGCCCATGCCGCGCCGCGCGAGCTCCACGGCCTGCGCCGTCGTCTCGTACGGCAGCACGGTGCTCACCGGGCCGAACGCCTCCACCTCGTGCGGCTGCGGCTGGTCCGGGTCGTCGCAGCGGACCAGCAGCGGCGGCAGGAACGCGCCGCGCTCCGGGTCGGCGTCGACGACCTCGACGCGCTCGGGGTCGCCGTGCACCAGGGTCCCGGCCTCCAGCAGCGCCTTCAGCGAGCGCCGCACCTCTTCGCGCTGCTCCAGGCTCGCCAGCGCGCCCATCCGCACGTCCGGCGAGGCGGGGTTGCCGACGACGACCTTCTCCAGCCGCGCCTTGGCGGCCGCCACCACGTCGTCGATCCGGTTCGCCGGCACCAGCGCCCGGCGGATCGCGGTGCACTTCTGCCCGGCCTTGACCGTCATCTCGGTGACCAGCTGCTTGACGAACAGGTCGAACTCCTCGGTGCCGGGCCCGGCGTCCGGGCCCAGGATCGAGCAGTTCAGCGAGTCGGCCTCCACGTTGAACCGCACCGAGTTCGCCGCCACCACCGGGTGGGCGCGCAACCGCTGCCCCGTCGCCGCCGATCCGGTGAACGACACCAGGTCCTGGTCGGTGAGGTGCTCGAACAGGTCGCCGACGCCGCCGCAGATCACCTGCAGCGACCCCTCTGGCAGGAGGCCGGAGCCGAGCATCAGCTCCACCAGCCGGTGCGTGAGGTACGCGGTCTGGCTCGCCGGCTTGATCAGGCTGGGCACCCCGGCCAGGAACGCGGGCGCGAACTTCTCCAGCGGCCCCCACACCGGGAAGTTGAAGGCGTTGATCTGCACCGCGACGCCCTGCAGCGGCGTGCAGACGTGCTGCCCGACGAACGTGCCGCCCTTGCTCAGCGGCTCGACCGCGCCGTCGACGTAGACGGTGCTGTTGGGCAGTTCCCGGCGGCCCTTGCTGGAGTAGCCGAAGAGCACCCCGATGCCGCCGTCGATGTCGAACTTGGAGTCGCCGAGCGTGGCCCCGGTGCGGGCCGACAGCGCGTACAGCTCCTCGCGGTGCTCGCGCAGGTGCGACGCGAGGCTCTTCAGCAGCGCGGCGCGCTGATGGAACGTCAGCTCGGCCAGCGCCGGGCCGCCGCTGCCGCGCCCGTGGGCCAGCACCGCGGCCATGTCGATCCCCGCCGAGGAAACCCGTGCGACCTCCTCGCCGGTCACCGCATCGCGCAACGGCACCCCGTTGTCCGCTGGCGCGTGCCAGGCACCGTTGACGTAGCTCCGCAGGGCAGCCATGCGGCCCGACCTCCTCCGGCTCGTTCTTTAACTGACCGTTCGTTCGAAAAAGTACCACCGGCAACCGGTGTCGCACACCACCCGGTGCAGCTAAATTCTGCTGTACCGAGCCAGAAACACCGGCCCGGACGGGAACCCTTGACAGCGTCCGGCGGCGCAGTATTAATTACCGACTATTCGTTCGGTTACGAGGCGGTGAACCCCAGTGCAGGAGCCCGGCGCGACGACGCGCAACCCGGCCCAGGCCATGTTCGACGACGACCGCGCCTCACGGGCGCTGGGCATCGAGCTCGTCGAGACCGGCAGCGGATTCGCCCTGGCCCGGATGCGGATCACCGACGCGATGGTCAACGGCCACGGGATCGCGCACGGCGGCTACATCTTCCTGCTGGCCGACACGACCTTCGCCTGCGCCTGCAACAGCCACGGCCCGACGACCGTCGCGGCGCGCGCGGACGTCACCTTCATCCGTCCCGCCCGCGCCGGCGACCTGCTGGTCGCCCGCGCCGAGGAACGGACCCGCTTCGGCCGCAGCGGGATCTACGACGTGTCGGTGCACCGAGGCGACGAGCCGATCGCCGAGTTCCGGGGCCACAGCCGGACGCTGAACGGCTCGTCCGGGAACCAGTCAGAGGGAGCCAAGCCATGACCGCGACAACGGGCGCCCCGCGCCGGCTCGGAGCCGCGCCGGATCCGGCCGATCTCGACCCCGCCGAGCGGTACTCCGCCGACGAGCTCGCCGCGGTGCAGCTGGAGCGCCTGCAGCACACCCTGCGCCACGTCTACGAGAACGTGCCGCTGTACCGCGACAAGTTCGACGCGGCGGGCGTCCGCCCGGAGGACTGCCGGACCCTGGCGGACCTGGCGAAGTTCCCGCACACCACCAAGCAGGACCTGCGCGAGAACTACCCGTTCGGCATGTTCGCCGTGCCGATGGAGCAGGTCCGCAGGCTGCACGCCTCCAGCGGCACCACCGGCAACCCGACCGTCGTCGGCTACACCGAGCGGGACCTGGACGTCTGGGCCGACGTGGTGGCGCGCTCCATCCGCGCCGCCGGCGGGCGGCCGGGCCACAAGGTGCACGTCGCCTACGGGTACGGCCTGTTCACCGGCGGGCTCGGCGCGCACTACGGGGCCGAGCGGCTCGGCTGCACCGTGATCCCGGCCTCCGGCGGGATGACCGCCCGCCAGGTGCAGATCATCCAGGACTTCAAGCCCGAGATCATCATGGTCACCCCCTCCTACCTGCTCACCCTCGTCGACGAGTTCGAGCGCCAGGGCATCGACCCGCGCAGCACGTCGCTGAAGATCGGCATCTTCGGCGCCGAGCCGTGGACCGAGCAGATGCGGCAGGAGATCGAGGAGCGGCTGGACATCGACGCGGTCGACATCTACGGCCTGTCCGAGGTGATGGGGCCCGGCGTGGCCAACGAGTGCGTGGAGACCAAGGACGGGCTGCACATCTGGGAGGACCACTTCTACCCCGAGGTGATCGACCCGTTCACCGAGGAGGTGCTGCCCGACGGCGTCGAGGGCGAGCTGGTGTTCACCTCGCTGACCAAGGAGGCCATGCCGGTCATCCGCTACCGCACCCGGGACCTCACGCGGCTGCTGCCCGGCACGGCCCGGCCGATGCGCCGGATGGCGAAGGTGACCGGCCGCAGCGACGACATGATCATCCTGCGCGGCGTCAACGTCTACCCCACCCAGATCGAGGAACTGGTGCTGCGCACGCCAGGGCTGTCGCCGCACTTCCAGCTGGTGCTCACCCGCAAGGGCCGGATGGACGAGATGGCGGTCCGCGTCGAGGCGCGCACCGACTGCCCCGCCGACCGTCGCGAATCCGCCGCCGCCGAACTGGTCCGCGCGATCAAGGACGGCGTCGGCGTCAGCACCGCGGTAGCCGTGGTGGACCCGGACACGCTGGAGCGCTCGGTGGGCAAGTTGCGCCGTGTGGTGGACCGCCGCGAACCCCGATCGGCCGGCTGAAATACTTCGAGCCATGTCGGGGAACGCTGGTCGCGCGAATCGCCGAGGTCGGCCGGGCTACGACCTCGGCAGACTGCTGGACGTCTCCGTCCGGGTGTTCAACGAGCGCGGCTACGAGGGCACCAGCATGGAGGACCTCTCCCAGCGGCTGGGCATCACCAAGTCGGCGATCTACTACCACGTGTCCAGCAAGGACGAGCTGCTGCGGCTGAGCGTCAACCGGGCCCTGGACGCCCTGTTCGCGGTCACCGAGGAAGCGGCCTCGACCACCGGTGAGGCCATCGACCGGCTCGAACACGTGGTCCGGCGCAGCATCGAGGTGCTGGTCGACGAGCTGCCGTTCGTCACGCTGCTGCTGCGGGTGCGGGGCAACACCAAGGTCGAGCGGCAGGCGCTGGCCCGCCGCCGCGAGTTCGACCAGGTGGTCAGCGAGCTGGTCCAGCAGGCCGAGGCGGAGGGCAGCATCCGCCCGGACGTCGACCCGGCGCTGACCAGCCGCCTGCTGTTCGGCATGGTCAACTCGATCATCGAGTGGTACCGGCCCAGCCGCGGCCTGCGGGCCGCGCAGGTCGCCGACGCGGTGACCAAGATCGCCTTCGACGGGCTGCGCACCGGCGCCGACGACCGCGCGCCGGAGGCCCCCGGGACTCGCGCGAAATAAAGTTCCAGATCTTGGCGTCATGATGATCTCGCCCGCGGGTCTCGATCCCGTGGGCGATCTGGAGCGCCCGCCGCGCGCACGGAACGCAGAGGGGATTTCGTGCGCGCGACCGGCCGTCGGTCGTGACTTGGATGTGGGTCGCGACCGGCGGTCCCCCGAGCAACTCCCGTCACATTCGCCGCAGCGGCACGGTTCCCGGCCGGGTTGAACACAGTGGACAGTCACGCGGCGGCGTCGAAATCCCCAGCTTGTGGGTGACGAAAGACCCCTGCGATCACGGCCCCGGTCCGCTTACGCTCCTCCGATGTGGCCGCCCGGGACCCGGCGGCCGCACGGCGGATCCGCTGAAACTGGGGACAGCGGCACCAAAAATCCGGAACCGGCTGCGCGCCGGTGCGTTCTGCGGTCTTCGGCAGGACCCGGATCCGCCCTCCCTCTCGCCCTGCACCCTGGACGAGCACCCTGGAGGCCAACCGTGTCCAGGCTTGAGTCGATCGCTCGCGCCTTCCTCCGATACCTGTACGAGGACGACCGCTTCCGGCCCGAGATCGCGGACTTCTTCGCCAGCCCGGCGGCCGTGGCGGCTGCGCTGCAGCCGTCGTGGGCGGAGCTCGCCGACGTCGTACAGACGCTGCGCGAGCACGAGCTGATCGCCACCAGCGGCACCGGATGGCAGGGCGCGCCCGCCCGCGCCGGGCTGACCGGCTCCGGGCTGATCTGCGCGGGCAGGCACGGCGGCGACATCGGCTCGTGGGCCAGGGCGCAGTCGGTCGCGGTGCTCGACGAGCGCCCGGCGGATCCCGTGGTGCCCGCCCAGCCGGTGCCCGCTCCGCCGGCACGCCCGGACTTCACCGGGCTGAGCCGGGTGGCCAAGGTCGTGCTGCTGGCGCTGCCCACGGTGCACGCGCGCTACGGCGACACCGCCGAGATCGAACTCATCGCCCGGCGGCTGGGCGAGGCCGTGCGGCAGGACCGGCCGGATCCGCGCCGGGTGCGGCTGCTCGCCTTCCGGCTGCGCAGCGAACTGGCCTCCGGCTCGGTCGCGAACACCCTGGGCGTGGTCCTGCTCGACGGCCTCGACGAGGCCCTGGCCGAGAGCGGCCTCGGCGGAATCCCGCGGGGCGAGCGCGGCGGCCCGGCTGAACAGTCCTAAGAGGACTCCGGAGGTAGTGACCGGGTTCACCGCGGATGCCCACCGTGCGCATGCTGACGCACTCCGTGTGCTGAGATTCCCGGTATGGACACGGGCACCTGGCCGCGAGTGGCGGCGCGCCGCGAGCTCGACGCCGCGGGCGTCCGGCCGCAGCTGCGCCCCGCCTACCAGCGGTGCCGGATGCTCAACGCCGCGCACGGGCGCACCTACTTCCTCGCGACCCGGCTGCTGGCGCCGCAGCAACGGCCTTCGGTGCACGCGCTCTACGGCTTCGCGCGGTGGGTGGACGACATCGTCGACGACACCGACCGGCAGCGGACCGTGGCGGACCGGCAGCAGGCGCTGGACCGGCTGGACGGCGAGCTTCGCGCGGGCCTGCGCGCCGGGTCCAGCGACGACCCGATCCTGGCCGCGCTCATCGACACCGTCGCCCGGCACGGCATCGACCCGGCGCTGTTCACCGACTTCATGGCCTCGATGCGGATGGACCTGACCGTCCGCGCCTACCCGACGCGGGCGGAGCTGGACGCCTACATCCACGGCTCGGCCGCGGTGATCGGCCTCCAGCTGCTCCCGGTGCTCGGCACGGTGTGCCCGGCAGGCGAGGCCGAGCCCTACGCCGCGGCGCTGGGCGGCGCTTTCCAGCTCACCAACTTCCTGCGCGACGTCGGCGAGGACCTCGACCGCGGCCGGGTCTACCTGCCGATGGAGGAGCTCGCGGTGTTCGGCGTCGACCGGGACCGGCTGGCGTGGTGCCGGGAATCGGGCCGCCCGGACCGCCCGGTGCGCCGCGCGCTGGCCGACCAGGTCGCGCGCACCCGCTCGAAGTACCGCGCCGCGGAGCCGGGCATCGCGCTGCTCGCGCCCTGGTCCCGGCCGTGCGTGCGCACCGCTTTCACGCTGTACGGCGAGATCCTGGACCGCATCGTGGAATCCGGGTACGACGTGTTCCGGCAGCGGCTCGCGGTCTCCGGCCCGCGCCGCCTGGAGGTCGCCGCCGGAGCGCTCGGCTCCGTCGCCGCCGCGCGCCTCCGCGCCCGCCGCTGACACGTGTGACCGACGCCCGCACGGGGTACGCGAAGCACGTCGAAGTCGTGCGGAGGCGAGGTGAACGGGCATGCCGCAGCAGAGCTGGACCGCAACGGAGGAACGCCAGTACGAGCACATCAAGGACCAGGCGATCGAGCGCGGCAGCACCGTGGACCGCGCCGAGGAGATCGCGGCGCGGACGGTCAACAAGAACCGCGCGCAGCGCGGCGAAGCCAGGCAGCAGAGCAGGACCGCCACGCAGGACATCCCGCCGCAGCGCCGCGGTGGGCTGCGATCCGGCTCCGGCCCGGGCGGGCGAACCAAGCAGCAGCTCTACGCGGACGCCCAGCGCGCCGGCATCAAAGGCCGCTCGAAGATGACGAAGTCGGAGCTGGAGCGGGCGCTGCAGCGGAGCTGACCCGGGCGGGCGAACGGGTGCTGGTGGGGGGCAAACCAGATGGAGAGCGAAACGCCGTCGCGCTGGCAGGACGTCGGCACGACAGGCGAAGCGATCTCGCAGGGCGGCCGGGAACTGGAACGAGCCGCCCGCAAGGGCCGGGAGCCGGGCGAAACCGCTGCGGCCCGCGAGGCGCTGCTGGCCATCACCGCGGCGGGTGCCCGGCTGGCCCGGCAGCTCGACGTGCTGGCCGCCGCCTACGAGACGCCGAACTCCGCCGAACCGTCCGAGCTGCACGTCGCGCTCGACCAGGCCGCGGCCGCCGCAGAGGACCTCGGCAACTGCGCGAAGGTCGCCGCGCAGGCCATCGTCGACGAATGACCGCGCGGCGACCTCCGGCCGCTACGGCGCCTGGACCACGCCCGCACCGACGTCGGTCGACGCGAGCGGCAGGCGGCGGGCGGTCTGCGACAGCCGCGCCCACAGCCCCCACGCCCGCTCCGCGTGCTGCTGCGCGTGCAGCGCCGCGACACCCGCGACGTGCGGCGTGGCCATGCTGGTCCCGCTGAGCTTCCGGTAGCGCTCCGCTCCCGGCCAGCTCGAGTAGACGTCCACGCCGGGACCGACCAGGTCCACCTGCCCGATCTCGTCGACCGTGCCGCTGGAGAAGTCCGCGATCTGCAGCTGCGAATCGATCGCACCGACGGCCAGGATGGACGGGCAGTTGGCCGGGTGGCCGACCGGCGCGATCTTCCCGGCGGCGCGCTCGCTCTCGTTGCCTGCCGCGGCGATGATCAGCGTGCCGCGTTCCATCGCGCGCTGCGCGACCCGCTCGAAGGCCGCGGAGAACGCCTCGCCGGGCTGCGTCGGCGCGCCGAGCGACATCGACACCACCGCGGCACCGTTGGAGATCGCCCACTCGATGCCGGAGAGGATGCCGCTGTCGGAGCCCGAACCGTCGTCGCCGAGCACCTTGCCCGCGTAGATGCTGGCTTCGGACGCGATGCCGTAGCCGGGGCCGGCCTGCGAGGTGCGCGGCCCGCAGGAGGTGCCGATCACGTGCGTGCCGTGCCCGTGGCCGTCCTGCACGTCCTGGCCCTCCACGAACGAGCCCGTGACGATGTCCCGGCCGGCGAAGTCCGGGTGCTTGAGGTCGAGGCCGGTGTCGAGCACGGCGACCCGCACGCCCTTGCCGGTGGGCTGCGCGCGGTCGGCGCGCACGGTTTGCAGGCCCCAGGTGAACTCGCCGTCCGCGACGGCCGGTTCCGCGCCGATGGCGAACACCCGGCGCTCCGGTTCGAACGCGGCGATCGGGCCGCTCTCCCGGGCCGCGTTCGTCAGGGCCGCCGCCTGCTCGGCGTCGGCGCTGACCAACGCGATGCCGAGCTGGTGCAGCACGATCCCGCCCGCGCCGCGGAACAGCTCGCCCGGCGCCGCGCCCGCCGCGTCGGCAGTGTTGGCGCAGCGGATGCCCGTCAGCCGCGTCAGCTCGCGAGTCCCGATGATCGTCGAGTTGTCTTCCAGCAACACCAGATAGCGTCCGGTGGAGCTCTCCTCGTTGGTGGTCATGGTCGCTCCCTCGGCGAGTTCCGGGTGCGGTGAAACGCCACACCGTTCCCAGGTGTATCGCGCGTTACGCACAGTGACAAGCACCCACTCGGGTAAGGACCGCACTATCCGTACCGCCCATCTCGACTTCCTCAGAGATTGACTTGCGACACAACGCTTTCGTGGTACCTCGGCCGGGGATCTCCGGCACGCGGGAATGACATTTCCCGGCGCACGTCCGCACACTGGTCGTAATCACCGCCGACAGTTCGGAGCGAGCCGTGCGCGATCCCAGCCAGCGTTGCATCTTGATCACCGGCGCGACCGGCGGGCTCGGCCGGGCCCTGGCCCACCGGCTCGCCGAGACCGGTTCCCGGGTCCTGATCCACGGGCGCAGCGCGGAGCGCGCCGAAGCGGTGCGCTCGGAGATCGCGGCGGCCACCGGATCGGACCGCCTCGGCGTGCTGGTCGCCGACCTCGCCGAGCTCAGCCAGGTCGAACGGCTGGCCAACGACGTCCGGCTGCGCTGCGACCGGCTGGACGTGCTGGTGAACAACGCGGGCGTCGGCTCCGGGCCGCCGGACAGCGGCCGGGAGGAGAGCGCGGACGGCATCGAGCTGCGGTTCGCGGTGAACTACCTGGCCGGATTCCACCTGACGCGGCTGCTGCAGTCGCTGCTGATCTTCTCGGCGCCGGCCCGGGTGGTCAACGTCGCCTCGGCCGGGCAGCACCCGATCGACTTCGACGACCCCATGCTGGTCCGCAACTACCTCGGATACCGCGCGTACGCGCAGAGCAAGCTCGCGCAGATCATGCACACCTTCGACCTGGCCGAGCAGCTGCGCGGCACCGGCGTCACGGTCAACGCGCTGCACCCGGCGACCTACATGAACACCGCGATGGTCCGCGAGGCCGGGGTGAGCCCGGTGGCCACGGTGGCCGAGGGCGTCGCGGCGACGATGCGGCTGGTCACGGACCCGGGACTGGACGAGGTGACCGGGGAGTACTTCCATGGAACCCGCGCCTGCCGCGCGCTCGAACAGGCCTACGACGGGCAGGCCAGGGCGCGGCTGCGGAAACTGTCCGACGAGCTCGTCGAGCGGGCCGGCGGCTGAGCACGCCACAGCGGATCGCGGAACCGGAGGCCAGCGCCATGAACAGCGGAACCCAGCACCGGATCGTCGTCGGGGTGGACGGCTCGGATTCGTCCAAGTGCGCCCTGCGGTGGGCGCTGCAGCAGGCAGCGCTCTCCGGGGCCGCGGTGCACGCGATCACCTCGTGGGAGTTCCCGGCCTTCTACAGCTGGGAAGGCGGCCCGATGCCGCCGGACGACTTCGAGGAGGCCGCGCGCAAGAGCCTGGCCGACACCGTCGACGAGATCGAGCACGAGCTCAGCCCGGCGGTCCCGGTGCAGCGCGAGCTCACCCACGGGCACGCGGCGCAGACGCTGCTCGACGCCTCCGAGGGCGCCGACCTGCTGGTGGTCGGCAGCCGCGGCCATGGCAGCTTCTACGGCGCGCTGCTCGGATCGGTGAGCCAGCGCTGCGCCCAGCACGCCAAGTGCCCGGTCGTGATCGTCCGGCACTGAACGACGATCCGGCGGATCGACTTGCGCGGCGGCGTGGCGGAACCTCGGCAGCCTTCCCGGCTGCCGCGCGTGCGGGGTCAGGGACCGGTGTGGCCCAGGCGTTCGGAGAGGGCCGACGCGCCTTCCGCGACGAGCTCGCGCAGCGCCGCCTCGGTCTCGTCGTTCCAGCGCAGGATCGGCGCCGAGATGCTCATCGCGGCCACCACCTCGCCGGACTGGTCGCGCACCGGGGCGGCGACGCAGGCCACCGACTCGTTGGACTCGCAGTACTCCCCCGCCACGCCGCCCTCGGCGATGGCGTCGAGCTCCCGGCGCAGCGCCTTGCGGGTGGTGATGCTGTGCTCGGTCATCGCCTCCAGGCGGCGGTTGCCGTAGAGCTCGTCGACCTCGGCGCGGGGCAGCGCCGCCAGCAGGGCCTTGCCGAGCGCGGTGCAGTGCGCGGGTAGCCGCCGGCCCACGGCCGAGACCATCCGGACCGGATGGCTGCTGTCGACCTTGGCCACGTACAGCACGTCCGTGCCGTCGCGCACCCCCACGTGCACCGTTTCCTGGCAGCGCTCGGCGATCTCCTCCGCGACGAGCCGGCCCTCGCGGGCGAGGTCCAGCCGCTCGGCGTAGGCCGCGCCGAGCTGGAAGCCGCGCACGCCCAGCCGGAACCGGTTGCTGCCGCGACCGGCGGGCATCAGGTAGCCGCGCTCGCTGAGGGTGCCGACCAGCTCGTGCACCGTGGTCCGCGGCAGGCCGAGCTGCGCGGTGATCTCCGGCGCGCTCAGCTCGTGGGCGTCCAGGAACAGCTCCAGGACGTCGAAGGCCCGTTCCACGGCAGGTACCGCTCGTGCCACGCGTACTTCCCCCTGTCGGAACTCGTCGGCCCGTTGACCGGTATTTCGAACATCGTATCCGATATCGGCCACGGCGGCCCGGGTCCCTTGACCACCTGGTCCGGCCGACCATACGATTTGGCGAACATTGTTCGACATTTCGGACGGAGCTACCGGTGCGCCAGACACGTGAATTCCTGCGGTCCCAGGGACTGCCCACCGACGACTCCCCCGCCACCAGCACCAAGCGGTTCCCGGACGGCGCGCAGTACCGGGTGGAGATCCCCAGCACCGAAGGCCCCGAGGTGCTCGACGCGGTGCTCGCCGAGGCGGACGCCCGGCGGGTGCCGGTGCACCGCATCTCCCAGGGCAGCGGCGGCATGCTGCTCACCGACGACGAGTTGCGCGCGATGGCCGCCACGGCCGCCGGGCGGTCGGTCGAGCTGAGCCTGTTCGCCCGGCCGGTCGCCGGATGGGACACCAGCCCGATGGCCACCGCCCCGGCCGGCGGCCCGGTCGCCGCCCAGGCTCGCGGCACCGAGCAGCTGGTGCACGTCCTGGAGGACATCCGCCGCACCGCCGACGCGGGCATCCGCAGCGTGCTGATCACCGATCTCGGCGTGCTCAAGGTGGCCACGGCGATGCGCGCGGCCGGCGACCTGCCGCCGGACCTGCAGTTCAAGATCAGCGTCCAGATGGGACTGGCGAACCCCGCCTCGGTGCGCATCGCCGAGGACCTGGGCGCCGACACCTACAACGTGCCGACCGACCTCAGCATCGGGCAGCTGGCCGCCATCCGCGCCGCCACCGACCTGCCGCTGGACGTCTACGTCGAGGCGCCCGACGACATGGGCGGCTTCGTCAGGCACTTCGAGATCGCCGAGATCGTGCGCGTCGCCGCCCCGGTGCACGTCAAGTTCGGGCTGCGCAACGCGCCGAACATCTACCCCAGCGGCACCCACCTGACGCCGACGGCGGTGGCGCTCGGCCGGGAGCGGGTGCGCCGCGCGCAGATCGGCCTGGACCTGCTGCGCCGCTACGCCCCGGACGCCGCGGGCTCGCAGCTACCCGCCCCCGGCCTGGCGGTGCCGGCGTTGAAGTAGATAGAGGTGGTTTGCGTAGCGGTGCGGGTAGCGGAACCTCAGGGACCGTCTCACTCCGGGATCCCCGACTTATGTATGTCCGGTACACGGCGCTGGGGCTGTCCTCGCGAGACGACCCCTGAGAACCCGCGGCGGTGCAAGCTGAGTCCCACACCGCAAGCGGCTACCGCCGCTTATAAAGCAGGCCATAGTCCACTTCGGACCGGAGGCGGGCGTTGACGGGGGCGTGCGGCGCGGCCAGAGTAGGCCTGCAACGGCTGCGGTGAAGGAGTCTCGATGGCAGCGCCCGCCCACGTTCCGGACGTGTTCGATCCGCGCAGGTACGCCGACGGCGTGCCGCACGACGACTTCGCCTGGCTGCGGCGGCACGCGCCGGTGAGCCGCCAGGAGGAGCACGAGATCGGCGACTGGCCCGCCGGGCCCGGATTCTGGGCCGTCACCAGGTATTCCGACGTCGTCGCGGTGCTGAAGTCCGCCGCGACGTACTCGTCCTGGCTGGGCGCCACCCAGATCCGCGATCCCGACCCGGCGGACCTGCCGTTCATCCGCAGCATGATGCTCAACCTCGACCCGCCGGAGCACGGACGGCTGCGCCGCCTGGTCAGCCGCGCGTTCACGCCCCGGCGGATCGACCGGTTCCGGCACGAGGTCGCGGAGCGGGCCCGCCTGCTGATCGACGGCGTCGTCGAGCGCGGCGAGTGCGACCTGCCCGCCGAGGTCACCGACGACTACCCGCTGCGCAACCTCGCCGATCTGCTCGGCGTGCCGGAGTCGGACCGGCGGATGCTGCTGGAGTGGACCAACCGCGTGATCGGCTACCAGGACCCGGAGCATTCCGAGGTGGTCCGCGGCGCGGACGGCAAGCCGGTCAACCCGCGTTCCCCGGCGATGCTGGCGGACATGTTCGCCTTCGCCCAGGACCTCGCGGCGTTCAAGCGCCGGAACCCGGCCGACGACGTGATGACCGCGCTGGCCACCGCCGAGCCGGGCGGGCGCGGGCTGGCCGACGCCGAGCTGGAGATGTTCTTCTTCCTGCTTTCGGTGGCGGGAAACGACACCGTGCGCAGCGCGCTGCCGGGCGGGATGCTCGCCTTCGCCGAGAACC
Source organism: Saccharopolyspora sp. NPDC045839 (assembly GCF_056431645.1). Taxonomy (NCBI): domain Bacteria; kingdom Bacillati; phylum Actinomycetota; class Actinomycetes; order Pseudonocardiales; family Pseudonocardiaceae; genus Saccharopolyspora; species Saccharopolyspora sp. NPDC045839. Next base: position 231,274 of record NZ_JBWKKH010000002.1, on the reverse strand, counting down.
CCGACCAGCTGCGGCTGCTGCTGGCGGATCCCGGGCTGCTGGACTCCGCCGTGGAGGAGACGCTGCGCTACCACCCGCCGGTGCTCAGCTTCCGCCGGACCGCGACCGCCGACACCGAACTCGGCGGCCGGCGCATCGCCGCCGGGGACAAGGTCGTGGTCTTCCACTGCTCGGCGCACTTCGACGAGCGGCAGTTCCCCGACCCGCACCGCTTCGACATCCGGCGCACGCCCAACGACCACGTCGCCTTCGGCAACGGCCCGCACGTCTGCCTGGGCGCGCACTTCGCCCGGCTGCAGCTGCGGGCGTTCTACCGCGAGGCGCTGTGGCGGATGCGCGACCTGCGGGTGGCCGGGCCGGTCGAGCGCCTGGTGTCGAACTTCATCAACGGGATCAAGCACCTGCCGGTGGCGTTCACGCCGGGGACCAGGTGATCGACGGCAGGCCCTGTGCACGCCCCTTATGGTCGGTCGGTGACCGCCACCACAGCCCTTCGCTCCCGGTCCGGCCGCTGGATCATCGTCGCCACGATCCTCGGCTCCGGGGTGGCGTTCCTGGACGGCTCCGTCGTCAACGTCGCGCTGCCGGCGATCGGCCGGGACGTGGGCGGCGACCTCAGCGTCCTGCAGTGGGTGCTGGACGCCTACCTGCTCACGCTCAGCGCGCTGCTGCTCCTCGGCGGCGCGCTCGGTGACCGCTACGGCCGCCGCCGCGTCTACACGCTGGGGCTGGTGCTGTTCACGCTGGCTTCGCTGGGCTGCGGCCTGGCTCCGAACGGCGCGGCCCTGATCACCGCCCGCCTGCTGCAGGGCGTCGGCGGCGCCCTGCTGGTGCCCGGCAGCCTGGCGCTGATCAACTCCACGATCCGCCACGACGACCGCGGCGAGGCGGTCGGCCGCTGGGCCGGGCTGACCGGCGTGGCCTCCGCGATCGGCCCGTTCGTGGGCGGCTGGCTGGTGGACGCGGCGTCCTGGCGGTGGGTGTTCTTCATCAACATCCCCATCGCGGCGGCCGCGCTGCTGGCGCTGCGGCACGTGCCGGAATCCCGCGGCCCGGCCGCCGCCGGGCGGCTGGACGTCCTCGGCGCGATCACCGTGACCATCGGGCTGGCCGGTGCCGTGTACGCCCTGATCGAGATCCCGACGAACGGGTGGAACGCCGCCAGCGCGGCGGCGGCCGTGGTGGGTGTCGCCGCGCTGGTCGCGTTCCCGCTGATCGAGTCGCGCCACCCGGACCCGCTGCTGCCGCTGTCGCTGTTCCGCTCCGCGCAGTTCACCGGCGCGAACCTGACGACCTTCACCGTTTACGCGGCCTTGAGCGGCGCGTTGTTCCTGCTGTCGCTGCAGTTGCAGCAGTCGATGGGCTACACCGCCCTCGCCGCGGGGATCGCGACGCTGCCGATCACGATCATCATGCTGCTGGTGTCCGGGCGCGTCGGCGCGCTCGCGCAGCGCACCGGGCCGCGCCTGCCGATGAGCATCGGCCCGGTCGTCTGCGGGGTCGGCCTGGCGCTTTTGACCTGGGCGGTGCCCGGCAGCACCTACGTCAGCGGCGTGCTGCCCGGCGTCCTGGTGTTCGGCGTCGGCCTGTCCATCACGGTGGCGCCGCTGACCTCGGCGGTGCTCGCCTCCGTCAGCCCGGACAACGCCGGCGTCGCCTCCGGCGTGAACAACGCCGTGTCCCGGCTGGCGGGCCTCCTCGCGGTCGCGGTGCTCCCGGTGATCGCCGGGTTGTCGCACACCGGCGCGGGCGAGCCGCTCGGCCCCGGTTTCGGGCAGGCGATGCTGATCTCCGCGGTCATGTGCGCGGCCGGCGGCGTGCTGGCGTGGCTGACCATCGACCGCGCCCGGCGGGTCGAGACGTACCCGCTGCCGGGCCTGAACCACGCCTGCCAGGACCCGTGCACCTGCGACCTCGACCGGGATCCAGACCGGTGAAGTTCCGGATATCGGCCGCGAATTGGGCCGTTTGGACTAGGATTCGCACACCCCGTTCGCCGACCCCGACGGAAGTGACGCCCACGTGGAGCTGGACAACGCCGTCTTCCACCTCATGCGCCGCGCCATGCAGGAACACACGTCGAGCTGGCAGTCCCGCCTGCCGCACCTGACGAAACCCCAGTACGCGGTGCTCAACGCGATCCGGGCGAACCCCGGCATAGAGCAGGCTCAGCTCGGTCAGCGGGCCGCGATCGACAAGGCGACCCTCGCCTCCCTGCTGGTCCGGATGGAGCAACGCGGGCTGGTGCACCGCGCCGTCGACGACGCCGACCGGCGCCGCCGCCTCCTGCGCCTCACCCCGATCGGCGAGGCCGAACTGCGCGTCGTTGAACCGATCGCCGACCGGGTGGACATCGAACTGCTCGACCGGCTCACCCCGGCCGAGCGCGCCGAACTGCTCCGACTGCTCGACAAGCTCGCCCCCCGCGACCGGCTGGTCAACTGATCCGCACCCCCGGCACGCCCGTCATGCGGCGGGGCTCGCCGCGGTCAGGCGGTGCATCCGCAGCAGCCACAGCTCCAGTTCGGAGAGCTGGCCGTCCAGGCTCTCGCTGCCGTACATGTCCGGGCTCGCGCGCAGGGTGTTCAGCTCCTCCCAGCGCCGTTCCATCTGCTCGACCATCTCCCGCAGCGTCACCTGGTGCTCCTCTCCCCGACGTGCAACACCGCCGATGACGCTACGACGTTTCCGTGCACGCACGGTAAGGCCGAAAGTCACGGTTTCACCCGATCTTCCGGAACCGATCGGGACCATCCCGGGCACCCGTTGTGATCTCATCGGTGCATGAGACGAGGGCGCCGAGGCCACCCCTGCGAACCCGACACCAGCCGGATCGGCCTGTGGCGGTGCGACGTCTGCGGCCAGCAGTGGGAGATCCACGGAGTGGCCGACAACCCGCGAATCCGCAAGGTGAGCCGGGTCGGCTGGTTCCTCGCCAAGCTGCTCGGCTGACCGGTTGCTGTATTCCAGGCTCGTTCTGCGTGGCGGTGCGGGTAGCGGAACCTCAGGGGTCTTCTCGCTGTGGGATCCCCGACATCATGAATGACCAATTCACCACGTCGGGGCTGTCCTCGCGAGAAGACCCCTGAGAACCCGCGGCGGCGCAAGCGGCGAGGGTGGGCTAAGCGGCTGCGCCGCTTCAAGAGCGAAAAGCAAAAGACCCTAACCGCCCGTTACCGGTCGAGGGCCGGGCGCTTGCCGTCGAAGGTCCAGCCCGGGACGAGGTACCGCATCGCCTGCGCGTCGTCGCGGGCGCCGAGGCCCTCGCGCCGGTAGAGCTCGTTCGCCTCGGCCACCCGGGTCATGTCGAGCTCCACGCCGAGCCCCGGGGCCGTCGGCACCGGTAGCCGGCCGTCGGTGATGACCAGCGGCCGCCGGGTGAGCCACTGGCCGTCCTGCCAGATCCAGTGCGTGTCGATGGCCGTGATCTCGCCGGGGGCCGCCGCGGCGACGTGGGTGAACATCGCCAGCGACACGTCGAAGTGGTTGTTGGAGTGCGAACCCCACGTCAGGCCCCACGCGTCGCAGAGCTGCGCGACGCGCACCGAGCCGCTCATCGTCCAGAAGTGCGGGTCGGCCAGGGGGATGTCGACGGCGTCGGCGCGGATCGCGTGGCCGAGCTCGCGCCAGTCGGTGGCGATCATGTTCGTCGCCGTGGGCAGCCCGGTGGCCCGCCGGAACTCCGCCATCACCTCCCGCCCCGAGTACCCGCGCTCCGCGCCGCACGGGTCCTCGGCGTAGGCGAGCACGTCGCGCAGGCCCCGGCACCGGTCGATCGCCTCGGACAGCAGCCACCCGCCGTTGGGGTCGAGCGTGATGCGGGCCTCCGGGAACCGTTCGGCCAGCGCCGTGACGACCTCGATCTCGGCAGGCCCGGGCAGCACGCCGCCCTTGAGCTTGAAGTCGCGGAACCCGTAGCGGGCCTGCGCCGCTTCGGCCAGCCGCACGACGGAATCCGGCGTCAGCGCCTCCTCGTGGCGCAGCCGCGACCAGTCGTCGGCGTCGGCCGGCTCGTCGGCCGGGGCCCGGTAGGCCAGGTCGGTCTTGGCGCGGTCGCCGACGAAGAACAGGTAACCCAGCACCGGCACCTCGTCGCGCTGCTTGCCGTCGCCGAGCAGCTCCGCGACCGGCACGCCGAGGTGCTTGCCGAGCAGATCGAGCAGCGCGGATTCCAGGGCGGTCACGGCGTGCACCGCGACGCGAAGGTCGAAGGTCTGCGTGCCGCGGCCGCCGGAATCCCGGTCGCCGAAGCGGTCGCGCACGCCGGCCAGCACGGCGTGGTACCGCGCGACCGGCTGCCCGACCACCAGGTCCCGGGACTCCTCCAAGGTGATGCGGATGGGTTCCCCGCCGGGCACCTCGCCGACCCCGGTGCGGCCTTCGGAGTCGGTGAGGATCACCAGGTTCCGGGTGAAGTGCGGGGCGTGCGCCCCGCTGAGGTTGAGCAGCATGCTGTCGTGCCCCGCGACGGGAACGACCTGCATTCCGGTCACCAACGGGCCGTGCTGAACGGTCATGATCGGCATCCTCCGGGGTCAGTACCGGGACTCCGCGGGCAGGCTCTCGACGAGACCGGCCAGCAGCGCGAGCTCGGACTCGCCGAGGTCGACCAGCGGCGGGCGCACGGGCCCGGCCGGGCGGCCGATGACCTTCATGCCCACCTTCACGATGCTCACCGCGTAACCGGCGCGCCGGTTGCGGATGTCGCAGTACGGCAGCACGAAGTCGTCGAGGTACCGGTACACGGCGGCGCGGTCGTGGTCGCGCACCGCCCGGTAGAAGCGCATCGCGAACTCGGGCACGAAGTTGAACATCGCCGACGAGTACGTGGTGACGCCCAGCTCCAGGTACGGCAGCGCGAAGGTCTCCGCGGTGGGCAGGCCGCCGATGTAGGTGAGCCGGTCGCCCAGCCGCGAGTACAGGCGGGTCATCTTCTCGATGTTGCCGACCCCGTCCTTGAACCCGACCAGGTTCGGGCAGTCCTCGGCCAGCGCGGCGACGGTCGTCTCGTCGAAGACCGCGTTGGCGCGGCTGTAGAGGATCACGCCGAGGCCGGTGGCCGCGCAGACCGCGCGGACGTGGGCGGCGAGCCCGTCCTGGTCGGCCTCGGTCAGGTACGGCGGCAGCAGGAGCAGGCCGTCGGCCCCCGCGCCTTCGGCGGAGCGGGCCATCTCGACGGCCATCGCGGTGCCGTAACCGGCCGGGGCGATCACCGGCACGCCCTCGGGCGCCTCCTGCGCGGCCGCGGTGACCACCGACTCGACTTCGGCGGGGGTCAACGAGAAGAACTCGCCGGTGCCGCCGGCCGCGAAGAGCCCGGCCGCCCCGAACCCGCCCAGCCAGCCGATGTTCTCCCGGTAGGCGGCCTCGTCGAAGCCGTGGTCGGGCCGGAAGTGCGTCACGGGGAACGACAACAGCCCGCCCGCCAGCTGCCGGGCCACATCGGTGGGCGAATACGCGGACATCAGCGGATCTCCTTCATCGGGCGGATTCATCTGACTGCGCCGGCCCTGGCGGCGGTGGGCACCGGCGGTCGCTCCCCCGGCTCCGCCGGAGCGCCGCGCCCCGGGGGAACCGGCTGCGGATGACAGTAAGGTGAGCCATCAATGCACGTCCAAGTCCAACAATGCATTCACCGATACCGGGACGGCATCATTGTTCACCCTGAACCAGCCCTGCCCGCCGGGCATCCGCTCGCCGACGGCGCGAAATCCCTGGAGCTCGCCGAATTCCACGGCACCGACATGGTGATGTACTCCCCGACCGAGGCCCGGTACTTCCACGAACTGCTCGTCACCACCTTCGGCAACGCCGACGAACGACAACCCCGCCCTGCACGCGCTGCTCGACTTGTTGTGACCGGACCCTGCTCATGCGTCTGCATCGACAGGTTCTCGGGGACGGCGCCGGATCAGCTTCTGCAGCAGGGGAAGCAGGACGACCAGGAGCAGCAGCGCGAACAGGGTGGCGGAGATCGGCCTCGTGAGGAAGCCGGCCGGGTCTCCGTCGAAGAGCAGCAGCGACCGGCGCAGCGAGGTTTCGAGCAGCGCGCCGAGCACGAAGGCCAGCACCAGCGGCCCGGGCTCGAAGCCGAACTTCTTCATCAGGTAGCCGAGGGCGCCGAAGGCGATCACCAGCCCGATGTCGAAGACGCTGTTGCGGACGGTGTACGCGCCCACCAGCGTGATCAGCACGGTGATCGGGGCGAGGACGGTGGCGCGCACCCGGAGGATCTTCACGAACAGCCCGACCAGCGGAATGCTCATGACCAGCAGCAGGATGTTCCCGACGTACATCGAGTTCACCACGCCCCAGAACAGTTCCGGCCGCTCGGCCACGAGCTGGGGCCCGGGGGTCACGCCCTGGATCAGCAGGGCGCCGAAGATCATCGCCATCGTCGCGTTCGCCGGAATGCCCAGCGTCAGCAGCGGGATGAACGACGACGTCGCGGCCGCGTTGTTCGCCGTCTCCGGCGCGGCCACGCCCTCGACCGCGCCGCTGCCGAACCGCTCCGGCGTTTTCGAACGGCGCTTCTCCAGCGCGTACGCCGCGAGCGAGGAGAGCGTGGCGCCGCCGCCCGGGAGCACTCCCAGCGCGAACCCGAGCACCGAGCCGCGGCCGATCGCCCCCGTCGAGCGCCGGAGATCCGCGCGGGACGGCCACGCGTTGGCGACCCGGGTGACCGCCGCCGCGCCCTGCCGCCTTTCCTCCAGGCCGTGGAGGATCTCACCGAGCCCGAAGAGGCCCATCGCGATGGGGACGAAGTCGAGCCCGTCCGACAGCGGCAGCAGGCCGAAGGTGAACCGCTCGGCGCCGGTGAACACGTCCCGGCCGACCACCGCCAGCAGCAGCCCGATGCAGGCGGCCACGACCGCCTTCAGCCGGCCGCCGCTGCTCACGGTGGCGACCAGCAGGATGCCGAGCAGGGCGAGGGCGGTGTACTCGGGCGGGCCGAAGTCGAGCGCGAACCCGGCGATCAGGGGCGCCAGCACCGAAAGCACCACGATCGAGGCGGTGCCGCCGACGAACGACCCGATCGCCGCGATCCCGAGCGCGGTGCCGGCCTTGCCCTGCCGCGCCAGGGCGTGGCCGTCGAAGACCGTGACCACTGAGGACGCCTCGCCGGGCAGCCGCAGCAGCACGGACGTGATGGTGCCGCCGTACTGGGCGCCGTAGAAGATGCCGGCCAGCATGATGATCGCTGTCACCGGTTCGACGTCGAAGGTCAGCGGCAGCAGGATCGCGATCGTCGCCGCCGGCCCGAGACCGGGCAGCACCCCGACCAGCATCCCGATCACCACGCCGATCAGGCAGTAGAGCAGGTTGGTGGGTTCGAGGACGACTCCGAACCCGTCGAGCACCGGAGTCAGGTCCATCGCCGCTCCTAGAACAGGTGGGGAATCGGCACGTTCAGGGCGCCGACGAAGATCAGGTAGAAGGCCGCCACGATGCCGACGGCGCCGAGGACGGACAGCCGCCACGACTCGCGGCCGAGGAAGCGCAGCCACGCGAAGACCAGCAGCGCGCCCGGGATCTCGAACCCGATCACGCCGACCAGGGCGGCGAACCCGGCCATGCCGGCAACCGCGCCGAGCACCGGCAGGCCGGACGACGACAGCCCTTCGGCGTCGTTCGTGCGCCGCGCCAGCAGCGCGAGCACCACGCCGAGCACCGCGATCGCGGCGCTGACCAGGAACGGCCAGGTTCCGGCGGACGGCGCGGCCGCACTGCCCAGACCCAGCGCCCACGAACCGGCCATCCCGCCGCCGCCGATGCCGGCGATCACCAGCGCCACCACCAGGTTCGCGGCCGCGCCGGCCGGTTCGCCGTCGCGCCGGGCATCGCTCACTTCGGCCCGCCGAGGTCGATGCCGTAGCGCTGGATCATGGTTCGGTAGCTCTCCAGCGAGCCGGTCCACTCCTGCGCGACCTGCGCGCCGTCGACCTCGTGCGGGGTGAGCAGGTTGTCCTCGTTGAACTTCCGGTACCGCTCGGTGGCGAACGTCGCCCGGAACGCCTGGCGCAGCCGGTCCACGGCCTCCCGGGGCGTGCCCTTCGGAGCGACGACCGCGCGGAACTGCGAAACCCGTACGTCGTAACCCTCCTCCACGGCCGTCGGGGTGTCCGGGAGGTACTGGTTGCGCTGCGCGGCGAAGGTGACCAGCGGGACCAGCTCGCCCGCCCGGATCTGGCCGATCGCCTCGCCGAGCTGGACGGAGGCGACGTCCACCTGGTCGCCGAGCACCGCGGTCATCGCGGGCGACCCGCCGTCGAACGGGACCGCGGTGCCGGCGATCCCGGCCTGTTTGAACAGCAGTTCCTGGGAGAGCTGGCTGCCGGTGCCGACGCCGGTGGTGCCGAACTTGAGGTTCCGGTGCGCGTCGACGAGGCCCCGCACCGAGTTCAGGCCGGAGGCGGCGTTCGCGACCAGCACGTAGTCGTCCTGCGAAATCCCGGTGACCACCTCGAAATCGTCGATCGCGACGGCTTCCCGCGGCGCGGCCGCCAGCGGCGTGATCGCGGTCAGCGAGGCGTTGATGACCATGATGTGCTGACCGTCCGGCTGCTTCCCGGCGAGTTCCCCAGCGGCCAGGGCGCCGTTGGCGCCGGGCGTGTTGACCACGGGCATCGGGACGCCGAGGTCGTCGGCCGCGCCCTGGGCCAGCGCGCGGCCGATCAGGTCGGTGCTGCCGCCCGGGGCCTGGCCGATCGTCATGGTGACCGGCCCGCTCGGGAACTTCCCGCCGCCACCGCTGGAGAGGTTCCCGCCGCACGCGGCGAGCGACAGGGAAAGAGCCGCGGCGAGCACGGACACCGCCCCTCGGGCTGACGCCTTCGACATCACCTGGGTCAATGCCTTCTCCTTCGGTCCGCTGGGCGGCGCACTCGCTGTGAGTGCCGTCACGGTGAGGAACGCTGGGCAGCCTAAGAGCGCGAAAAATGCGTGTCCATGGCTATTTCGGCATCGACCGATACCTTGTGCGCATCGCCGGGCGTCGCCGCGCGAGCCGGGACGGGATCGGGCCGCCGAGTGTCCAATGCGGACCGGGTATTGATCGATGTCGAATTGGTGTTGGACCGGCATCGGCGCGCGAACCTAATGTCCTGGTCACCGCGGGGTGATCCGCGAACCGCCTGAACGGAGGAGGAAACCCGTGACCACGACCGAATCCGCCACGCTGGACCGGATCACCGGAGTCAAGATCACCTCGGTGACGCTGCCGCTGCCCACCCCCATCAGCGACGCGAAGGTGCTGACCGGGCGGCAGCAGCCGATGACCGAGGTGGCGATGCTGTTCGCCGAGATCACCACCGCCGGCGGGCTGGAGGGCGTCGGCTTCAGCTACTCCAAGCGGGCCGGCGGGCCCGGCCAGTACGCGCACGCGCGCGAGATCGCCCCGGTGCTGCTCGGCGAAGACCCCAGCGACATCGCCAAGATCTGGGACAAGCTCGTCTGGGCGGGCGCCTCCGTCGGCCGCAGCGGCCTGTCGGTCCAGGCGATCGCCGCCTTCGACGTGGCGCTGTGGGACCTCAAGGCCAAGCGCGCGGGGCTGCCGCTGGCGAAACTCCTCGGCTCCCACCGGGATTCGGTGCGCTGCTACAACACCTCCGGCGGCTTCCTGCACGCGCCGATCGAGGAGGTCCTCGACCGCGCCGCGGAATCGGTGGCCAACGGCATCGGCGGCATCAAGATCAAGGTCGGGCATCCCGACAACGCCACCGACCTCGCCCGCGTGACCGCGGTGCGGGAGAAGATCGGCGCGGACGTCGCGCTGATGGTCGACGCCAACCAGCAGTGGGACCGGCCCACCGCGCGCCGCATGTGCCGCGCCCTGGAGCCGCTGAACCTGGTGTGGATCGAAGAACCGCTGGACGCCTACGACTTCGAGGGGCACGCGGTGCTGGCCGCGAACTTCGACACCTCGATCGCCACCGGTGAGATGCTGACCAGCGCGGCCGAGCACCGCGAGCTCATCCGCGCCGGCGGCGCCGACGTCGTGCAACCGGACGCCCCGCGTGTCGGCGGCATCACCCAGTTCCTCAAGGTGATGGCGCTGGCCGACGACCGGAACCTGCAGCTCGCGCCGCACTTCGCGATGGAGATCCACGTCCACCTCGCCGCGGCGTACGCCCGCGAGCCGTGGGTCGAGCACTTCGAGTGGCTGGACCCGCTGTTCGACGAGCACCTCGAGATCTCCGGCGGCCGGATGCACCTCTCCAGCCGTCCCGGGCTCGGCGTGACGATCAGCGACCAGGCCCGCGCTTGGACGGTCGCGCACGAGGAATTCCGCGACCGGGGTCTGCTCTGAAAGTCGTCGCGGTCACAGGCGCTCGAACCGGATCACCGACAGCGCCGCCGCAGCCAGGTCGGTGACGTCGCCCCGTTCAGCGGGTTCGAGTTCGGAGGTGGCCCAGTATTCCAATGCGACCGTCAGGGCACCGATCAGCGTGTGCGACAGCAACCTGGCTTCGAGACCCTGCGGGTCGAGTCCGGCGCGTTCGCCGAGGACGGGACGCAACTCGTCGGTGAGCTCATGGGCCGCGACCATCCACCGCGCGCGAATCCCCGGCACCGAGGTCAGAACGACGAAGAGATCCCTCGTCGGGACCACGTGAGCGTAGCGATCCCGGCGGAACGATTCTACGAACGCCGCATGCACGGACGCCTTCACCGGCTCGTCCGCGGGCCTGTCCGCCACGTAGCCGACGAAGTCGCGGATCCCGGCGACCACGATCGGTGTGAGCGTGTCCTCCTTGGCGTCGCAATGCCGGTAGAAGGTTCGCACCGAGATTCCGGCGGCACGCGCGATGTCCTCCACCGAAGTCGCTTCGAACCCGCGCTCGAGGAACAGACGGGCCGCGCCGGCCGCGATCTCCAGCTTCGTGGCCAGCCGCCGCCGATCCAGCAAGGACAACTCCGGTCCGGTCACTTCTCCTCCTGGGTGTGTCTTGACACACACTAGCATCGTGGCACAGGCTGGCCACCTGTCACAGATGCGCACCTCCTGCGCAGTCGCCACGAAAGGCGGAAGATGCCCCGCACCTTCCTCATCACCGGCAGCGCCTCCGGAATCGGCGCCGCGACCAGCGCACATCTACGCGAACAGGGCTCTCGGGTGATCGGCGCCGACCTGCGTGACGCCGACATCACCGCCGACCTCGCCACCGAAGCGGGACGGACCACGCTCGTCGACCGAGCCCACGACATGACCGGCGGCCGACTCGACGGCGTGATCGCGTGCGCCGGCATCGCGCTGTTCGACCCGCTGACGATCGGGGTCAACCACTTCGGCGCGGTCGCCACCCTCGAAGGCCTGCGTCCGCTCCTCGCCCGCGGCACCGATCCTCGCGCGGCCGTGATCTCGTCGGTGGCGTCGCTGCACCCGACCGACTCCGGCATCGTCGACGCCGCACTCGCCGGCGACGAGGACGCCGCCGTGGCTGCCGCCCGCGCCGCGGTGGAGCGCGGCGACGGCGCGCAGGTCTATGCGTCCTCGAAGGCCGCGATCGCGCGATGGGTGCGCCGGACCGCGATCACGCCGGAATGGGCGGGCGCGGGAATACCGCTCAACGCCATCGCCCCCGGCACCATCGTCACGCCGATGATCCAGGACATGCTCGACACCGAAGCCGGTCGCCGGGCCATCGACGGCAGCGTCCCCATGCCACTGCACGGCCACGCCCGGCCCGAGCAGATCGCGCCGCTGCTCGCTTGGCTCACCTCCCCCGAGAACTCGCACATCACCGGCCAGGTGGTGTTCGTCGACGGCGGCGCCGACGCGGTCCTGCGCGGTGACCGGTCCTGGTAGTGGGGCCGAAGGAAGGAACGACGAATGGCACTTCACCGAAGCCGGGAACGGCGGACCGGACGCGTCATCTCGGTCGCCGCCATCTGCTCCGCGCTGGTCGCTTCGGGCTGCGCCGGGAGCGATCCGGCGTCACCCGATCTCGGAACTGCCGTTGAAGAAGCCTACGAATACGCATTCCCGCTGCACGAACTGTCGCGGCATCGGTGGAACGCGCTCGAAACACCCGGCAGCAGAACCGCCACGACCCTGAACGCCTTCGCGCACTCCCGGTCGCTTCCCGGTCCCGACGACACCTGGGCGAACGGGCCGAGCGAGGACGTGCTGTACTCGACCGCCTGGCTGGATCTCGCACAAGGCCCGGTCGACCTCGACACCCCGGACACGGGGGACCGCTTCTACGTGCTGACCCTGATCGACTTCTATTCCAACACCTTCTTCTACGCCGGTGAACGCACGACGGGCACGCAGGCGCAGAAGTACTTCATCGTCGGGCCGGACTGGCAGGGGCAGGCGCCTGCGGACGCGATCTTGGTGCGCGCATCGACCAACGACGTGTACGTCAACCTGCGGATCCAGACCGACGGCCCCGCCGATCTGGCCGCGACGAACACCGTGCAGGACGGATTCCGGTTCACCCCGGCGCAACCGGCGCCCCGACCCGGACCGACGCGGATCCGGCCCATCGAAGGTGATCCGAAGAGCTATGTCGACGTCGTCAACCAGATGATGGCCCTCGATCCACCACCCGCCGAGGAGAGCGGGCTCGTCGACCGGTTCCGCGAGGTCGGCATCTGCGGATCCGGATGCGGCTGGGACGGCTTGCCGGCAGCGGCGAAAGCAGCGTGGACGACGGAATTCCCCAACCTGGGCCGCTACTTCGAGCGGCTCGAGAAGGCCGGCCGCGCAACGGGCTGGACCGACTACAGCCCGCCCGGGAACCTCCTCGGCACCACCGAGCAGAAGGATTACGACCTGCGCGCGTTCGCGCTCGCGACCGGCGGCGGCATGCTCGGGATGTCCAGGGAAGAGGCCAACTACTGGATAACCTTCACCGACGCCGCCGGCGCGCCGCTGCGCGGCACGCAGAACTACGTTCTGCGCCTCCCACCCGGCGGCATCCCGTCGAAGGCCTTCTGGTCGATCACCCTGTACGAGGTTCGCGACAACGGCCAGTTCCCCACGCCGAACCCCATCGACCGCTACGTCGTCAGCAGCGAGACCCAGGGGCTGGTCACCAATCCCGACGGAACCATCGATATCGCAGTGCAAGCCACCGAACCCGCGCCGCAGACCGCGAACTGGCTACCGAGCCCCTCGAACGGCAAGAACTTCATCCTGTTCGCCCGCTCCTACGTCCCGGGCCCAGAGGTACTGGCGGGCAGGTTCACCATGCCACCGGTCAGCCCGCTCTAGGGCGCCGGCGCGGCAGGCGCGACGCCAGCAGCACGATCAGCACCCCCGCGAACGGGACGACCACCAGGCCGAGGCGCAGGCTGACCGCGTCCGCGAGCAGCCCGACGACCGGCGGGCCGGCCAGGATGCCCAGCCGGTAGACCCAGCCGACGACCGCGATCCCGGTACCGCCCGGCAGTCCGGGGAGCTCGTCGGCCGCGTGGAACCCGGCCGGGATGATCGTGGCGACGCCCCAGCCGGCCAGCGCGAATCCGGCCAGCGTGCTCGGGACCGACGGCCACACGAGCGCCGAGCCGACGCCGACGAGCACCGCGATGCCGCCGATGCGCGCCACCGCCCGGTTGCCGAACCGGTCCACCAGGCGATCGCCGGAGAGCCGGCCGACCGTCTGCGCCGCTTGCAACGCGACGAACGCCATGCCCGCGAGAACCGGCGCGGCATCCAGCGAATCACGCAGGTACACCGCGCCCCAGGACGCCGCGGTGTCCTCGACCAGCGCCGCCGCGGCGCACAGAGCGCCCAGCGCCAGCAACGCGAGCAGCAACTCGAAGCGCGGTCTCCCCCGGTGTCGGCCCGTGCGCTCGGCGTCATCCCGGCCGGGCAGCAGGAACCGGGCGCAGACGACCGCAGCGGCGCCTAGGACGACGGCGGCCGCCGTCAGGTGCGCGGGCAGCGGCAGGGCCGCCCCGGCGGCCAGCGAGCCCGCCGCGCCGCCGATGATCGCGCCGACGCTCCACATCCCGTGGAAGGAGTTGACGATCGACCGCCCGTAGCGCCGCTGCACCCGCAGCCCGTGCGCGTTCATCGCCACGTCCACGATCGCGTCCATCGCACCCGCGAGGAAGAACGCCGCCGCCAGCTGCCACCAGTGCCCCACGAACCCGATCAGCACGAGATCCGCCGCCAGCAGCACCGAACAGCCGACCGCGACGACCGACGACCGCCAGCGGGCCAGGATCGGCCCGGCCAGCAGGCCGGCGACCAGCGAGCCCAGCGGCAGCGCCGCGATCGCGGTGCCCAGCGCGGCGTTGGACAGGGCCAGGGCGTCCTTGAGCTCCGGGTAGCGGGGCACGACGCTGGCGAAGCTCGCCCCGTTGACCAGGAACAGCGTGGCCACCGCCAACCGCGCCGCCACCGGCCGCCGATCCGTCGCGACCTCGGGCATACCCGTCCTTCCTCCGGCGTCCCCGGCGATCATGCCAAGACCCGGCGGCGCGCGCCGCCGGTTTTCGCGCTCCCCACGCCGCCGCGTTAGGGTCCGGTGGGGTGAATCCCGCTGCCGAGTCCACAGTGGAGGATCAGTTGAGCGTGCCGGTCGAGCTGTCCACCGGGTCCGGGACGTACCTGCTGCGCCGGGCGACCGGCGACGATCTCGGGCCGATCGTCGGGTTGCTGGCCGCCGACCAGCTCGGCTCGACCCGGGAGTCCGCCGCCGACCTGGCCCCCTACCAGCGGGCTTTCGAGGCGATCGAGGCCGATCCCGCGCAGCTGCTGCTGGTGGCCGCGACGCCGGGCGGCGAGGTCGTGGCGACCATGCAGCTGACGTTCATCCCCGGGCTGGCCCGGCGGGGCGCGCTGCGCGCGCAGATCGAAGCGGTCCGGGTCCACGAGCGGCACCGCAGCCGCGGCCTCGGGCGCGTGATGTTCGACTGGGCCATCGCCGAGTCCCGCCGACGCGGCTGCGCCCTGGTCCAGCTGACCACGGACCGGCAGCGCTCCGACGCGCACCGCTTCTACGACCGGCTCGGGTTCGAGGCCTCGCACGTGGGCTACAAGCTCCGGCTGTGACCGCCGGTTAGGCTGGCGGGGCGATGCGACGCAAGCTCAGATCGCCGCTGCCCCAGCGGCACGGCCTGGACCCCGTCCGGTTGCGACTGCCCGCCGACGGCCGCTGGGCCACCGTCCGGGACCACCTCGTCGACCGGATACCGAAGCTCGCCCCGGAACGCATCGACGCCATGCTCCGCGAGGGCCGGATCGTCGGCGTCGACGGCCCGCTCGCGCCCGACGCGCCGTACGCGCCGGGCGGGTTCGTCTGGTTCCACCGCGACCTGCCCGACGAGACGCCGGTGCCCTTCGCCCTGGACGTCGTGCACCGCGACGACGGCCTGCTGGTCGTGGACAAGCCGCACTTCCTGGCCACCACGCCGCGCGGCGGGCACGTCGTGGAGACCGCGCTGGTGCGGTTGCGGCGCGACCTGGACCTGCCGCAGCTCAGCCCGGCGCACCGGCTGGACCGGCTGACCGCGGGGCTGGTCATGTTCGTGCTCAAGCCCGAGCTGCGCGGCGCCTACCAGACCCTGTTCCACGACCGCCTGGTGCACAAGGAGTACGAGGCCGTCGCCCGCTTCGATCCCGGGCTGGCGATGCCGCGCACCGTGCGCAGCCGGATCGTCAAGCACCGCGGCGTGCTCGCCGCCCAGGAAGAACCCGGCGAGCCGAACAGCGAAACGCGCATCGAGCTGATCGAGCACCGCGACGGCCTCGGCCGGTACCGGCTGCTGCCGCGCACCGGCCGGACCCACCAGCTGCGGGTGCACCTCAACGGCCTCGGCATCCCGATCCTCGGCGACGACCTCTACCCCGTCGTCCGCGACCGCGCCGCCGACGACTTCACCGCGCCCCTCCAGCTCCTCGCCCGGGCGCTGGAGTTCACCGACCCGATCAGCGGCCGGCGGCGCCGCTTCGAGACCCGCCGGAGCCTGGCGGGCTGGTCCGATGTGGACGCAGGACCGGCGGGAGCCGATTGGGGTTCAGCGCGGTGCCGCCGGGCAGGTCCAGCGGCAGGCTCAGGCAGTGGGTGACGCCCTCGACGACCTCGGCCACGCCCTCCCGGACCTTCTCCGGCGTGAGCAGGTTCAGCCGCCCCAGGTTGTCGTCCGGCCCGAAATCGCCCCAGTTGGACCCCTCGGGACGCCGCACCCAACGCGGATTCTCCATCTGTGCCTCCAGAAGAACGAATGCGCGGCTTCCCCGCCGGACGGGGAAGCCGCGCTTGGTCGCGCCCGGTTACGCGGAAACCGCCTCGGCGCGCGGCGCCTGGTCGGCTTCCGCACGCTCGTCGTAGTTCGGGCGGCGCAGCAGCAACAGCATGCAGCCGAGGGTCAGCACCACCTGGAAGATCGCGTAGGCGATCACCGCGGTGATCGAACCGGAGGCGTTCAGCAGGAACTGGCCGACGATCGGCGTCGTGCCGCCGAGCAGCGTGCCGCACATCTGGTAGCACAGCGAGATGCCGGTGTAGCGCACGTGCGCCGGGAACCGGCTGGCGAGCATGCCCGCCAGGGCCGCGTAGTACAGGCAGTGCGGGATCGTCGCGATCGCCACGCCGAACATCGCCAGCCCGTAGTTCTCGGTGCTGATCAGCACGAACATCAGCGGCAGCAGCACGACCTCGGGCAGCAGCATCACGGTCACCGCGCGGGACCAGCTGCGCATCTTGGTGGCGATGACGGCGCCGAAGGGCTGCACGATGATCTGGGTGATGTTGGCGACCAGGATGATCGTCAGGAACGAGCTCTTGTCGAAGCTGAGGTGGCTGGTGGCCCAGGACAGCGCGAAGGTCGACTTGAAGTAGGTCGCCGACAGGCCGATCGTGCAGGCCCCGATGCCCAGCGCCAGCAGCGCCGGGTGCGAGCGGACGACCTCCCACACCGGCAGCTTGGCGACCTTCTTGCGCTCGATGAGGTTCGCCATCGCCGGCGACTCGGTGACCCGCATCCGGATGAACAGGCCGACCAGCACCAGCAGCGCCGAGGCCAGGAACGGGACCCGCCAGCCCCAGCCCAGGAACGCCTCGTCCGGGAGCTGGCTGATGGCCAGGAAGCTGACGGTGCTCAGGGTGTTGCCGACCGGCGAGCCCTGCTGGGCGAACGCGCCGTAGAGGATGGACTTGCCCTTGGGCGCGTGCTCCGAGGCGATCAGCACCGAGCCGCCCCACTCGCCGCCGAGGCCGATGCCCTGCACCATGCGGATGGTCACCAGCAGGATCGGCGCCCACACCCCGATCTGGGCGTAGCCGGGCAGCACGCCGATCAGGGTCGTCGAGATGCCCATCAGCAGCAGCGTGATGACCAGGGTCTTCTTGCGGCCCAGCCGGTCGCCGATGTGGCCGAAGATGATGCCGCCGATCGGGCGGGCCAGGAAGCCGACCCAGAAGGTCGCGAACGCGACCAGGGTGCCGATCGCACCGTCGAGCTCCGGGAAGAAGACCTTGTCGAAGACCAGGGCCGAGGCCGTGCCGTAGATGTAGAAGTCGAACCACTCGATGGTCGAGCCGATGAAGGCCCCGATCCCGGCGCGGTTGGCCGTTCGGCTCTGTTCGCGCGCGTTGGCCGCACCCATGCATTCTCCCTTGAAGCTCGGTGCCGGCGGGCGTCCTCGAACGGCGCCCGCGTCCCGATGTGATGGCGGTAACCGTGCCACCCAAACCTAGACGTGTCCAATACAGAATCAGTGCAACAGTGAGACGTCAGGCTTATTAATTCGCGGGAACGTCCCAGGTGAGCGGCCGCCGGCGATCAGCCGCCCGCGGGCGTGGGCAGGGCTTCCTCGGCGATGCCGAGCACGGTGCGCAGGGCCGCGGAGGTGTTGTCGGTACGCCAGGCCAGCGCCGCGTGCAGCAGCATCGGCGCGCCCGCCAGCGGCCGGTAGACCGTGCCGGTCTGCTGGATGTGCTGGCAGGACGTCAGCGTCAGCGTGACGCCGACGCCCGCGGCCACCAGCGCCAGGATGGTGTAGGAATCCGGCGCCTCCTGGACCACGCGCGGGTTGAACCCGGCGGACACGCACGCCTTGACCAGCGCGTCGCGCACCGTGGACCCGGCGTTGGACGGGAAGCTGACGAACGGCTCGTCGGCGAGGTCCTCGATCGCGATGCGCTCCCGCCCGGCCAGCGGGTGGTCCGTCGGCAGCGCGCAGATCAGTTCCTCCACCTCGATCACCCGGGTCTGCACGCCCGGGGTCGGCGAGCCGACCTGGTTGACCGGCAGCCGCACGAAACCCAGGTCCAGCGAGCCGTCGGCGACCTTCGCCAGCGCCACGTTCGCGTAGGTCTGGCCGCGCATCACCAGTTCCAGGCCGGGATGCGCGGCGCGCACCGCGCGGGTCAGCCGGGGCAGCGACTCGTGGCTGGAGGCGCCGGCGAAGCCGACGGTGACCCGCCCGTACTCGCCGCGGCCGGCGGCCTTCGCGGCACGCACCGCGATGTCGACGTCGTCGAGCGCCGTGCGGGCGGGCTCCAGGAACGACTCGCCGGCGCTGGTGAGCCGGACCGAGCGGGTGTTGCGCTCGAAGAGCTGGACGCCGAGTTCCTTCTCCAGCTGGCGGATCTGCTGGCTCAGCGGCGGCTGCGCCATCTGCAGCCGCTTGGCTGCGCGACCGAAGTGGAGTTCCTCGGCGACGGCGACGAATGCGGTGAGGTAGCGCAGCTCCACGGTCGACCTCTGTTCACCCCGGAACCCGGGGAATCCATAAGAAATGACTCTTGATCCGACACTAATTCAGTATTAGACAGCTATCAATGCCGCCTGGCAATGTGCTGTGCATTCGAAGCGCACACCGAGGAGCCCCGACGATGCAGAACCCGGTCGCCGAGTCGACGACGCCGGTCCCCCGGCCCGACAAGACCATGACGATGCGGGACGCGATCGCCGCGTTCGTCCCGGACGGGGCGACGGTGGCGCTGGAGGGCTTCACGCACCTGATCCCCACCGCGGCCGGGCACGAGATCATCCGCCAGGGTCGCAAGGACCTCACCGTCGCGCGGATGACCGCCGACATCGTGACCGATCAGCTCATCGCCGGCGGCTGCGTCCGCAAGCTCGTCTCGTCGTTCGTCGGCAACTCCACCGCCGGCTCGCTCGGCGAGCTGCGCCGCCGCATCGAGACCGGGCAGCCCGCGTCGCTGGAATTCGAGGAGTACAGCCACTACGGGATGATCTGCCGGTACCTCGCCGGCGCCCAGCGGCTGCCGTTCTACCCGCTGCGCTCCTACGGCGGCAGCGACGTGCCGGCGGTGAACCCCGGCATCCGCAAGGTGACCTCGCCGTTCCCGGGCCCGGACGGCGAAGCGGAGCAGATCTACGTGGTGCGGCCGCTGAACCCGGACGTCACGATCGTGCACGCGCAGCGCGCCGACCGGGCCGGCAACACCCAGATCTGGGGCCTGACCGGCATCCAGGCCGAGGCCGTCTACGCCGCGAAGCACGCGATCATCGTGGTCGAGGAGGTGGTGGCCGACGAGGTGATCCGCTCCGACCCCAACCGCACGGTCGTCCCGGCGCACGCGGTGGACGCGGTGGTGGAGTGCCCGCGCGGCGCGCACCCGGCCTTCGCGCAGGGCTACTACGACCGGGACGGCGACTTCTACCGCAGCTGGTCGCACATCAGCAAGGATCCCGAGCGGCTGCAAGCCTGGCTGGACGAGTGGATCCGCGGCACCCGCGACCACGCCGAGTACCTCGAGAAGCTCGGCGCCGAGCACTGGGCGAGCCTGGCGGTGGGCGAGGCGTGGAGCGAACCGGTCAACTACGGGCGCCGGCTCTGACGGGCAGAACGAAAGGATTTGTCGTGATGAACGCTGTGTCCACCGGTTCGACGGGGTCCACCGGTTCGACGGGGTCCACCACTTCGACGGGGCCCACCACTTCGACGGGGTCCACTGTGGCCGTTACGTCCTCCGAGCTGCTCGCCGCCGTCGCGTCGCGGGAGCTGGCCGGCAAGAACACCGTCTTCGCCGGGATCGGGCTGCCGACGCTGGCGGTGTCGCTGGCGCAGCTGACCGTCGCGCCCGGCGTCGAGATCGTCTACGAGTCCGGGGTGTGCGGGGCGCACCCGTCGCAGCTGCCGGAGACGATCGCCGACGCGGTGCTGATCACCGACTCCGAGGCGGTGCTGCCGATGACGGCGCTGTTCGGTTACGTCCTGCAGGGCGGCCGGATCGACGTCGGGTTCCTCGGCGCGGCGCAGATCGACAGGTGGGGCAACCTGAACTCGTCGGTCATCGGCGACTGGTACGCGCCGAAGGTGCGGCTGCCCGGCTCGGGCGGGGCGATGGAGGTGATGGCCAACTCCCGCGAGGTGTTCGTGGTGATGCGCCGCCACGACCCGCGTTCCTTCATGTCCGAACTGGACTTCTGCACCTCGCCGGGTCCGGACCGGGCGCTGCAGGACGGGATCCGGCCGCTGGGCGCGGGCGTCACGCGGGTGATCACCGACCTCGGCATCCTGGCGCGCGGCGGAGTCGGCGAGGAGCTGCGGCTGGTGGCGACGCATCCCGGCGTCACGGTGGACCAGGTCCGCGCGGCGACCGGCTGGGACCTCCAGGTGGCCGACGAGCTGACCACCATCGAGCCGCCCACGGCGGCGGAACTCCGCCTGCTCCGCGAGGACGTCGACCCGGACCGGGTCTACCTCCGCTGACCCGGCTGTACCTGGAGCAGGGTCTTGCCGATCACCTGGCGGTTCTGCATCGCCGCGTGGGCGTCGGCGGCGCGCTCCAGCGGGAAGGTCTGGCCGATGGTCGGGGTCAGCAATCCCGCCGCCGCCTGGGAAAGCGCCCCTTCCTTGCGCGGGCGCGCGGTCGCCGCGAAGCCGAAGAGCTGGTCGAGGCCGATCACGGCGACCCCACGGCGCTCGGCCTCCGCCTGGTCGATCTCGCTCGGCGCGCCGCTGGAGGCGCCGTGCACCGAGAACCGCCCGCCTCGCGCGGTCAGCTCGAACGCCTCCCGGCCGATGGCTCCGCCGATGCCGTCGAAGACCAGGTCCGGGCCCCGGCCGTCCGTCGCCGCCAGGACCTGTTCGCGCCAACCGGATTCCGAGTAGTCGACCGCCAGCTCGGCTCCCAGCGAGAGCACCAGCTCGCGCTTGCGCTCGCCCCTCGCCGCGCCGATGACGCGCGCGCCGGCGGCGTGCGCCAGCTGCACCAGCAGGCTGCCGACACCGCCACCGGCCGCCTCGACGAGCACCCACTCCCCCGGCTTGATCGCCGCGTTTTCGGCCAGGCCGATCGCCGTGGCGCCGTCGTCGAACAGCGCCGCCGCCTCCGCGAGCCCGAGCCCGTCCGGGACGGGGAACAGCGCGTCCTCGTCGGCGACCGCCTTCTCGGCGTTCCCGCCGAGCTCGTCGGCGGTGTGCGCGACCACCCGGCGGCCGATCCAGCTCGCGTCGACGCCGTCGCCGGCCGAAAGCACCGCTCCGGCCACCGTCGCGCCGGGCACGTACGGCAGCTCCGGCAGCGGTGGTCCCGGCGAGAAGCCCTGGCGCAGCTGGGTTTGGACGAAGTCGATGGCGGCGACCTCGACGCCGATCACGACCTGCCCGGCCCCGGCGACCGGATCGGGCGCCTCCCCCGCGACGAGCACCTCAGACCCACCGAACTCGCTCACCCGCACAACCCGCATGACCGCTCCTCAGAACTCCGTTGACTGCGCACCACTGTCCAACTTCGAGTGCGCTGAAGATCATCCGGCTGTGATCGGCATCTCAGCGACGCTCCGGGCGCAGCCTCGGCGATCCGCTGACGCCGTCAGGCCTTCCGCATCCGGTAGGCGCGTTGCTGGCAGGCGCGGGAGCAGTAGTCCCGTGGCCGCCCCTTCGCGGCGGACTCGATCGCCTTTCCGCACAAGGAGCACGTAGTTTCATCACGAATTTCATCACGAATATGCGCCTCAATGCCATCGAGCACGCGCCGCAGGCCGAACTCGAACGGGTCCAGCGGCTCGTCGAAACCGCCGTCCCGGTAGAGGCGGCTCAACGTCGGGTACCGGTCGAGGTGGTCGAACAGCGAAGTCCGCCCCGCCCACCACTCCTCGTGCCCGACACCGGAGCTCCGCTCCAGGCGCGCCGCCTCCACCAGCTGCCGGGCCGCGCTCTCCACGAACCCGCCGACGAGCGTCACCACCGCCACGACCCGCGCGGGTGGCAGCCCGCTCCGCGCCGCCGCGCCCAACGCCCGCTCGAAGCTCGCCACCGCGTTCGGCCCGGGCACCCGCCTAGGGCCTTCCGCCTCGACCAACCACGGATGTCGCCGGTAGAGCGCCAATCCGTCGCGCGCCCACGCTTCGAGCTCCGCCCGCCAGCCCGCCGCAGGCCCGGCTCCGGCAGCCGCCTGCCCCGCCATCGCCTCGTCGCGCATGAGATCGACCAGCTCCGCCTTGCCCGGCACGTGCCGGTAGAGCGCCATCGTGGTGAAGCCGAGCCGCTCGGCGACCCGCCGCATCGACACCGCGGCCAGCCCCTCGCCGTCGGCCAGCTCGATCGCGGCCCGCACGATCCGCGCCAGGTTGAGACCTCGCCGCGACTCGCCCAGCCACAGCAGCTCGGTGCTGCGTTCCGGATCTGCCACCACTCCTCCTCGCCATTCGTGGTACAAACCGAAGTGTATGCCATACACAAGAGAGGCATTGTCGATGATCTTCGTTGATCCTTCTGGTGACGACTCCGGCCCGGGCACGATCGAGCGCCCGTTCGCCACACTGGACCGGGCCCGCGCGGCGGCGGAGCCTGGCTCCGTGGTCAACCTCCGGGCGGGCACCTACCGCCTCACCGGGACGTTCTCGCTCTCGGCCGCCGACTCCGGGGTCGTCTACCAGGCATTCGGATACGGCACCGGAGCGCAGGAAGAGGTCGTGATCAGCGGCGGCCGGCAGATCAACGGCTGGCGGCAGGACGATGACGGTGTGTGCCGGGCAGCGGTCCCCGGATTGGCGACCCGCCAGCTCTACGTGGCCGGACGCCGCGCGCCGCGGGCGGCCATCGCGATCGACCAAGGCCTGGTCAGGACCGAGACCGGCTACGTCATCGCAGATCCCGCGCCCCGATCCTGGCAGGGCCAGGTCGAGTTCGTCTACCGGGGCGCCTACCCCTGGTCCGAAGCCCGCTGCCAGGCGTCGCGGATCTCGGGCGACGAGCAATCGACCACGATCACCATGGCGCAGCCCGCTTTCGCTTGGGCGGCGCAGCTGTACCGCGCGGTCATCACCTGGGACGACCCGAACGCCGGCGAACAGAACGGGCTCGACAGCCCGACCTCGGCCGAGAACAGCCCCGCATTCCTGACCGAGGGCACCTTCGCGCTCGCCGATGGGGTCCTGCACTACCTGCCGCGGCCCGGCGAGGAACTCGACGACGCCGTGGTGGCACCGGTGCTGGAAACCCTGTTGCACGCCCGAGATGTGCACGACATAGCCTTCCGCGGCATCACCTTCGCCGATGCGACGTGGCTGCGCCCGAGCTCGCCGGAGGGCTTCCTGCACTACCACGGCAACGGCTACCACGACGGCGGTCCGCTCCACACGATCGTCTTCGCCGACGGTCAAGGGCAGGTCGTCGTCCCCGGCGACGCCACGGCCATGCCCGGCAACGTGGTCTTCGAAAACTCCTCGCGGGTCGTGCTGGAAGGCTGCCGGTTCACGAGGCTGGGCGCGGTCGCGCTGGAATTCCGCGGTGACGGCGACGGAAACGCGTTGCGGGACAGCGTGATCGACGAGGTCGCCGGCGGCGGCCTGGTGATCGGCGAGGGCGCCCGCGGCCACCGGATCGAGAACAACCACATCCACCACATCGGACAGGACTACAGCGGTTCGCCGGCCGTTCTGCTGTCGGGCACCCGGGACACCGTCATCGCGCACAACCAGGTCAACGACGCACCGCACGCGGGCATCGTGGTCTACGAGGGGCATGGCACGCAGGTGCTGAACAACCTGGTGCACGACACGATGAAGGTCCTGGCCGATGGCGGCGGCATCTACGTGTCGGGAAGCCAGGGCAGTTCGCATGCCGACGGGGCGCTGATACGCGGCAACGTCGTCCGCGACACGATCCAGTCCTACAACTTCGGCCTCTACACCGACTACGGCGCCGCCTGGGTCACCGTGCAGGGCAACGTCGTCCACCGGGCCGACAGCCCGATCGCGCTGGAGGTGTCGCCGCCGCTGGAACACGTCGCGTTCATCGGCAACTTCTGGGACGCCGACCCCGGCGAACCCCCGGAAGGCGTGACGCTGGCCGACAACACGACGTTGCCGGCCGACGCCTTCGGCGATGATCCGTCGGTCGCCGGGATCATGACGGCCGCAGGCCGCACGCCGCGCGGCTGAACCCGGTCGCGCAGTCCGCTGGGTGCTCGCGGGCGCTCAGCGGACGTTGCGGCGGAGGCGGACCCGGTAGGAGTAGTGCTCCGGCAGGAAGTAGCTGACCGCCAGCTCGACGGGCTGGCCCGTCGTCGACTGGTACATGCGGTCGATCCGCAGCAGCGGCCGCTGCTGCTCGCAGCCGAGGTGTTCGGCGATCTCCGGCGTCGCCAAGCCCACCGTGATGCTCTGCTCGGCCTCCGCGATCGGGTCGGTCAGCCGGTCGTCGAGCAGCCCGATGATCGTCACGCCGCTGCGCGAGCCGGGCTCGGTCAGCTCCGGCACCGATTCGACGAGCTTGCCCACCGCCGGCGGCAGGAACACCGTCGTCAGGCAGAACGGCACGTCGTCGTGCAGCCGCCGGAACTCCAGGGTGTGCACCCGGTCGGACTGCAGCCGCAGGCGGCCCGCCGCGTCCAGGTCGACCTGCTGGCGCAGCGGGGTGATCAGCTCCATCGTGGTGTCGATCGACAGGCCCATCAGGTCGTCGATGGAACCGAACTGGCGCAGGTACTGCTCTTCCCGCGGCGCCGCGAAGGTGCCACGCCCCGGGATCCGGTAGACCATGCCCTCGGCGACGAGGTCCTGGAAGGCGCGGCGGACCGTCTGCCTGCTGACGCGGTGCGTCTCGGCGAGTTCCGCCTCGGTGGGCAGCCGTTTGCCCTCGGGGTAGTCGTGCTGCAGGATCGCCGCCCGCAGCTCCCGCGCCAGGCGCAGGTACGCGCTCTCCCGGCCATCGGTCCGCTGTGCCACTTTCACCTCCCGGCTTGTCGCCCATGACCGTAGCGGAAGCTCGTGAGTGCTCGTTCCGGTTCTTGCCGGAGCGAGCACTCACGAGCCCCGCGGGGCGCCGGCGTCAGGCGTCGAGGCCGCCGCGTTTGACCAGCTGCGCCGCGATGACGTTGCGCTGGATCTCGTTGGTGCCCTCGCCGACGATCATCAGCGGCGCGTCGCGGAAGTAGCGCTCCACGTCGAACTCCGTGGAATAGCCGTAGCCGCCGTGGATGCGCACCGCGTTCAGCGCGATCTCCATGGCCACCTCCGAGGCGAACAGCTTGGCCATGCCCGCCTCCATGTCCACCCGGCGGCCCGCGTCGTACTCCCGGGCGGCGTGCAGGGTGAGCTGGCGGGCGGCGGTGAGCTTGGTGGCCATGTCCGCCAGGTAGTTGCCCACCGACTGGTGCTGCCAGATCGCCTTGCCGAAGCTCTCCCGCTCCTGGGCGTAGCGAAGCGCGTCCTCCAGGGCCGCCTTGCCCACGCCCAGCGCCCGGGAGGCGACCTGGATGCGGCCGGTCTCCAGGCCCTTCATCATCTGCGCGAAGCCCCGGCCCTCCTCGGTGCCCAGCAGCGCCGAGGCCGGGGCGCGGTAGTCCTCGAAGGACAGTTCGCAGCTTTCCACGCCCTTGTAGCCGAGCTTGGGCAGGTCGCGGGAGACGGTCAGGCCCGGGCCGTGCTCGACGAGCAGGATCGAAATGCCCTTGTGGCCGGGCTTCGCGGCCGGGTCGGTCTTGCACATCAGCGCGATCAGCTTGGACCGGCGGGAGTTGGTGATCCAGGTCTTGGCGCCGTTGACCACGTAATCATCGCCGTCCCGCCGGGCGTTGGTGGTCATCGCCTGCAGGTCGGAGCCGCCGCCGGGCTCGGTCAGCGCCATCGTCGCGCGGATCTCGCCGGTGGCCATCTTCGGCAGGTACTTGCGCTTCTGCTCCTCGGTGCCGAAGTTCAGCAGCAGCTTGGACACCACGGTGTGACCGCCCATCGCGCCGGCCAGGCTCATCCAGCCGCGGGCCAGCTCCTCGACGATCAGCACGTAGCAGGGCGTGGAAACCGGTGTGCCGCCGTACTCCTCGGGGATCGCCAGCCCGAAGATGCCCAGTTCCTTCATCTGCTCGATGAGGGCCTCCGGGTAGGTGTTGGAGTGCTCCAGCTCCTGCACCACGGGCCTGACGGACTTGTCCACGAAGTCGCGCACCGTCTCCACGGCGAGCTTCTCGTCGGCGCTGAGGATGTCCAATGTGCTCAATGCATCGCTCCCTTGTGGTGAGCCTGGAAGTACGTTTTCACTCGACCGCTCCGGTGCGCGGGAACGTCCGCTGCAGCAGCTCGCGGACGGACTTCCAGTCCGCCGCCGCCAGCAGCCCGGGCACGTCCTCGCCGCAGGCGGTGAACTTCTCGCGCAGTTCCGCTTCGGTCGGCGGCCGCGACGGCGCGCCCGGCGGCTGCGCCAGGCTCACCCGCAGGGCCGGTCCGTCGTGTTCGACCTCGATGTCCACCTCGCCGGTGAGCAGGCCCTCCTCGCCCGAGGTGTAGGACACCTCGACCTGCCGCAGCAGGCGCTGGGCGCTCTCCCGGTTGACCGCGTCGTCGGTGAACGCGGCGAAGTCCGGGTAGTGGTCGAGCAGGGCGGTGGCCACCGCGTAGGGCAGGCTGAACTTGCCCTCCAGGCCGGTGCCGGGCCGGTCGTGGATCAGCGGTTTGACCGTCGGTTCCGGCGTGCTGACGCGCACGCCGCGCACCGCTCCCCGGATGTCGTGGCGGATGTCGCGCAGCGCGGCGATCGGCCGCTGCATCGCGTAGCAGCAGGGGTAGACCTTGATGGCCAGGCCGCCGGGCACCGCCGGGCCCGCCAGGTCCAGCCGGCCGGTGCCGCCGACCAGCTCCAGCCAGGCGTCGAGCGCGCTCGGGTCCGCCGTCGCACCCGCCCGCGCGAGCTCGGCCGCGCGAACCCCCGCCTGCGCGGCGAACCCGACCTGCAGCGACTTCCCGTGGGTGCCGAAGGCGTTCTGCACGCCGCCCGCGGCCGGGACGGCCAGCGCCATCGCGGTCGCCAGCTGCTCGGTGGACAGGCCCAGCGCGATTCCGGCCGCGACCGCGGCGGCCGGTGCGCCGGCCGTGCAGGTGGCGTGCCAGCCGGCCGAGTAGTGCGACCAGCCCAGTGCGCCGCCCAGGCGCGCCATCACGCCCGCGCCCGCCAGGTATGCCCGGGCGTCGCCGCCGGTGGCGAGCACGACCGGAACGGTCACGACGCTGATGTGCGTGGTCGACTCGATGTGCAGGTCGTCGAAGTCCAGCACGTGACCGATGGCCGCCCAGCGCGCCGCGTCCGGCAGCCCGGCCGCGATCCCGGTCAGCGGGTGGTTCCGGGCGGCCAGGGTGACCGCGGCGGTGTCGACGAGGGAGCGCTGGGCGAGCGCGAGATCCTCCGCGCCCGGTTCGAGCTCGGCCGCCCACTGCGCGAGGGACTCAGCGATGGATGCCATTGGGACCTTTCCGCCAGCGCCACGCCCTGCGGCGTCGCCACGTCGATCAACCGGACGCCAATCTTTGTACGGCCAAATGCATCGCCCGGTCAAGACCTACCGCCATTCGCCGGAAACCGCGACCTGTCGGCGGAATCACCGCCGACTCCGCAACCTCGTCGTTGACGCCGCGCGGCGGTGGGCACAGACTTGCCCACAGTTTGTACGGCCCAATCAGCGCAGCGGCCGGGCCGGCGCAGGCCCGGACCGGAAGGAGGACCCGTGCCCGGTCTCGACACCTACCTGCAGGGCTGGCGACCCGAGCCGCTGACGGAGGTGGACGCGCTGTCTCCCGAGCCGTCGCGGGCGCTGGCCGCGGTGCTGGAGACGCCGGCGGAGTTCGCCGATGCCGAGGCGCTGCCGCCGCTCTGGCATTGGGTGCACTTCCTGAGCTGGCCGCGGCACGACGAGCTCGGCCAGGACGGGCATCCGGCCGGCGGCCACTTCCTGCCGCCCATCCCCGACCGGCGCCGGATGTTCGCCGGCGGCCGCCTGACGATCACCGGCCCGCTGCGGCTGGGTGCCCCGGCCGAGCGCACGTCGTCGTTGTCCGACGTGGTGGTCAAGCAGGGCCGTTCCGGCGAGATGGCGTTCGTGACGGTGCGCGGCGAGTACCGGCAGGACGGCGAGGTCCGGTTCGTCGAGGAGCAGGATTTCGTCTACCGCAGCGGTGAAGGCGCCGCCAAGAGCCCGGGCTCGCCGCGCCCCGCCTCGCTGCCCGCCTCGGACGCGGCATGGCAGCAGCCCTTCACCGGCGACCCGGTGCGGCTGTTCCGGTTCAGCGCGCTGACCGCGAACTCGCACCGCATCCACTACGACGCGCCGTACGCGCGCGACGTCGAGGCGTACCCGGGCCTGGTCGTGCACGGCCCGATCCTGGTGCTGCTGATGAGCGAGCTGGCCCGGCGGCGGGAACCGGAACGCGAGATCGCGAGCATCGCCTACCGGCTGCGGCGCCCGGTGTTCGCCGGCGATCCGGTACTGGTCTGCGGCGGGCCGGACGGGAACATGACCGTGCGGACCGAGCCGGACGAGGTGATGGCCGAGGCGTCGGTGACCTTCCGCTGACCCGCTTCGCCGCAGGTCAGCGGCGAGATGCGATCAAGGGGCGACCCTGCCAGACTAGAACGCGTGTTCGAGTACTTGCTTGCGCAATCACCTTCGCCCGGGCGGGGCCGAAGGCGGTGACCACGCAACGACAGCTCTACCAGCGCCGCGCCGACCACGACCGCATCGCGCAGGCCGCCGAGTCGGTCCGCCGCCACGCCCGCAGGCAGCAGGCCGAGAGCGCGGTCGGCCGCGCGCCGATCGTGCCCGCCGACAGGTACGTGCTGGTCGGCTTCCTGGACGAGCTGGCGCTCGCCGCCGGCCGCGGCCAGCTGCCCGCCGACGTCCTCAGGGTCGGCCTCGAACTGTGCGAGAAGCTCATCGCGGAAACGCAGCAGGAGGACCCCGGCTGATCGATCAGGCGGAGAAGCGGGCCACGTAGCGCTTCTGCCAGGGCGTCTCGACCGCGCGGGAGTCGTAGTGCTCCCGGACGTAGGCGACCGCCTCGCCCGCCGGGACGCCGTCGATGACGGCCAGGCAGGCCAGCGCCGTGCCGGTCCGGCCCCGCCCACCGGCACACGCGAGCTCCACCCGCTCGGCACCGGCGCGTTCCCACGCTTCGCGCAGGACCTCGCGGGCCTGCGCCCGGTCGCCGGGCAGGCGGAAGTCCGGCCAGCGCAGCCAGCGACTCTCCCACTCGACCTCCGGCGGCGGCTTGCCGAGCAGGTAGACGCCGAAGGACGGCGCCGCCCCGGAAGGCGGCGGATTTCGCAGGCCGCGCCCTCTGACGAGGCGGCCGGACGGCAACCGGAGCACTCCAGCCCCGGCGAGATCCCACGAATCACCCACGAGGCCACCCTACGCGGCGGGCGAACTACTCGTGGTGAGCCATCCGGATTCGCCCCGCAAGCA
Source organism: Saccharopolyspora sp. NPDC045839 (assembly GCF_056431645.1). Lineage (NCBI taxonomy): Bacteria > Bacillati > Actinomycetota > Actinomycetes > Pseudonocardiales > Pseudonocardiaceae > Saccharopolyspora > Saccharopolyspora sp. NPDC045839. Next base: position 201,662 of record NZ_JBWKKH010000002.1, on the reverse strand, counting down.
CATCGATGTCCACAGTGGCCAATCGGGGTTCCCGTTGCCGCAGCGGGATCAGAGCCGCACTTCGCCCTGGATGCGGGTGGCCGGAACGCTGCAGCGGCGGGGCGGCGCCGTGTTGTAGGCGAGGGTGCCGCCCGCGTGCTGGAGGCTGCGCGCCAGCGCGGCGGCGTGATCTCCGGCCTGCGCCAGGTGCGGACCGACGGTCGCCCAGCTCGCCAGGTCCCGGCGGGCCTGTTCGGCCAGGCGGCCGAGGAGTTCGGCGATCGCCGCCAGGTCGGCGAGGACGACGACCGGATCACCGGCCGCGCCGAGATCCGCGGCGCCCAGCGCGGTGCGGGCGTTGGCGATGTGCTGCTGCGGGTTCATGCCGGTCGCCCCCTCGACGGCCCGACTTCGGCGAACACCCGAATGTTCCCGCGCACCCCCGACAATTTTCGCGATTCCCGATGGCGGACCACTTCTCGGAGTGGTCCTGGTCCATCGCGGTGACTGTTTTCGCAGGCGTTGACCGGATTCCGCCGCCTCAGTATGGTCCAGACCACACCGCGCTCCGGGGAAGGCCCAGTCGATGAGCGGTCGTCGACAGGCCGGTCTCCTCCCGCTCCTCCGGCGCCGAGCGCCGCTCCGCCGACCGCCGATCCGGATTTCGGGGGGTACGCCGGCCGGGAACACCGGCCGCACCGACAAGGAGCTGAGATGAACTCGAAGCGAAAGCTCGCCGCCGCTGCCGTCGGCGCGGCGATCGCGCCCTTCCTGGTGGCGATACCCACCAGCACCGCCGGCGCGCACGGCTACATCGACTCGCCGCCGAGCCGCCAGGCCCAGTGCGCCGCCGGGACGGTGCCCTGCGGCGAGATCAAGTGGGAGCCGCAGAGCGTCGAGGGCCCGAAGGGCCTGACCAGCTGCAGCGGCGGGAACGGCCGGTTCTCCGACCTCGACGACGACGGCAAGGGCTGGAAGGCCACGCAGGTCGGCAACACGGTGAACTTCAACTGGACGATCACCGCCTCCCACGCCACCACGACCTGGGAGTACTTCATCGGTGGCAACCGCGTCGCGGTGTTCGACGACGGCGGCCAGCGGCCGCCGAACCGCTTCTCCCACACCGTCGACCTCGGCGGGGTGAGCGGCAAGCAGAAACTGCTCGCCGTCTGGAACATCGCCGACACCGCCAACGCCTTCTACGCCTGCGTCGACCTCAACGTGGGCTGACCGGCGAGGGGCCCTGCGCCTCCGGGGTGCCGCCCGGAGGCGCACGGGCACGTCAGCCCAGCAGTGCCGTGACGGTGAAAAGCACCGGCACCGAAAGGATCGTGGACAGCAGGATCGATTCGCGCGCCAGCCGCACGCCCACGTTGTAGCGCGAGGCGTAGACGAAGAGGTTCTGCGCCGCCGGGAGCGCGGAGATCACCACCGCCGCGAACAGCGCCGCGCCCTCCAGACCGAACAGGCCCGCGCCGATCGCCCAGGCGATCACCGGGTGCACCACCGACTTCAGGCCCACCGACAGCAGAACCGGCCAGCGCTCCGCGCCGCCTGCGGGCAACGAGCTGCCGCGCAACGAGATGCCGAACGCCAGCAGCACCGTCGGCACGGACAGGTGCCCGAGCAGGGTGATCGGCTCCAGCACCGGGGCCGGAATCCGCCAGCCGCTCAACGAGATCGCGACGCCGACCAGCGAGCAGATGACGATCGGGTTGCGGAACGGCGCGAGGATCCGCAGCCAGGCCGAGGAACGCTCCCCGCCCTGCGAGAAGTCGATCACTGTCAGCCCGATCGGCGTCATGACCAGCAGCTGGAACAGCATCACCGGCGCGATCAGGCTCGCGTCGCCGAGCACGTAGACGGCGATCGGGATGCCGAGGTTGCCGGCGTTGACGTAGCTGGAGCACAGCGCGCCGATGGTCGTGCGCCGGATGTTCCACCTGCGCAGCAGGCCGACCAGTACGAACAGGCCCGCTGCGGCGAACGTGCTCAGCGCGCTGACCAGCAGCGGGGTGGAGAAGATGATCGAGACGTCGGATTCCGAGAGCATTTGCAGCAGCAGCGCGGGAGTTCCGACGTAGAACGACAACCGGGTCAGCGCCTCGCGCGCGTTCTCGCCGAGCAGCTCGCCGCGGCCCAGCAGGTAGCCGATCAGCACGATGGCGGCGATGACGCCGAAGCCCTGGATCACACCGGACACGACGCCTCCGCTCCCCGGTGCACGCGAATTCCACAGTGGACGATGATGACGGCCGGGCGGCGCCGGGCCACCCGCTCTCGGGCGCGAGGCATGCTTCGTCTTCCGGGCTGGTTCCGACTAGTTGTTTAGCGATCCTAAGCGATCTAGGTCGCCGCTACCCCGCCGGAATGGCGATGCTCACAGCCGATCACGCGGCGTCGCCGGCCGGAATCTCCTCGAGCGGGCGGATGTCGGTGCGCCCGGTCGAGCTGGGCGCGCCGCCGGGCAGCTTCACCGCCTTCGTCAGCGGGCCCGGACTCCAAAGCCCCCAATGCGTTTCGCGGTGGACCTCCATCGCGGCCTCCGCCGGCAGCGCGTCCACCTCGTAGGCGTCCACCAGGTACAGCGTGCCCCAGTCGCGGTGCAGGTCGCCCTTGAGGTAGGTCGGCATCGTCCGCACGCTGCCCGCCACGTTGAGCCAGCCGAACGGGCCGCCGGCGCCCGGCGCCGACCAGCTCTGGCCCATGTCGCGCATGATCCCGCCGCCGGCCACCCGGAACCGCGGCAGCTCGGCGACCCCGTTGTGCAGGCGCGCCAGGTTCAGGCACGGGTGCACCAGCGCGGCGGTCCACTCCACGAAGGTCGGCGCGTCGCCGACCACCTGCGTCATGCTGGTCAGCCGCGGGACGCGCGGCGCGCTGACGGCGATCCAGCCGCCGGAATCGATCTTGCGGTCCACGGCCACCACGCGGATCTTGGTCGCGTCGCTCACGACGAACCGGCGGTCGAACCACATGCCGCTGAGCTGGGCGACGTCGACGCGGCCCAGGATCTCGAAGCCCTCCGGGGTGTCCCGGCCCCATTCGACGCCGAGCGCGTTCACGCCCGTCGCGTCGCCGCCGAAGGACAACACCACCGGGGCCTCGCCGCTGGTGGCCTGCGGGGGCAGGTCGAACCACGGCGTGCGCAGCTCGCCGGTGAGCGGCCCGTCGGCGGCGTAAGTGCCCCACACCGGCGCGTCGTCGCCGCCGAACCCGAACGGCGGGGTCCAGTGCTTGCCCTCCGGGTAGCCGAAGCGGTGGAAACCCGTTGCGGTGGCGGCGAGGTAGTCGCCGGGCTTCTGCTCGGTGCGGCGGCTCGCCGACACCGCGCTCTCGGTCCGCGGCTGGATGTGCGACTGCGCCAGCACGCCGCTGCGCGGATCGGTCTCGACGCCGACGTAGTCGGAGAGCCCGCAGCTGGAACCGGCGAGCTGCTTGACGTTGTCCGCGCCGAGGCTGTAGCCGTCGCGCTGCCGCTGCATGCCCGCCGCGAACAGCGCCACCTCGCCGACCAGCAGGATCGCGCAGGTGAACGTCAGCGGGGCGGCGCCGAGGCTGAGCACCCGCCGCCGTGCCTCCGGCGTGATCACCGGCAGTTCGTCGTGCCGCAGGTGCTCGACCATGGCGACGATGCCGGCGATCGCCGCGGCCGCCAGGAAGTACGTGCTCGCGCTGCGCCCGTCGAGGCTCGGCGCCCGGTCGAACCACGGCACGCCCCAGCCGGAGACGTACCACCAGGAATTCGTGCCGGTGACCGAGAACGCGCAGATGACCATGAGGCCGGCGAAGAACCCGGCCCTGTTGCGCCGGGACCGCAGCACCGCCGCGCTCGTCGCCAGCGCCGTCAGCGCGGCCACCACCGCGCCGATCCCGGCGAGCATCCCGAAGTGGTGCGTGTGCTTCGTCGGGGTCATGGCCAGCACCACGAAGCTCAGCGCGGCGACCGCCAGCACGCGACGGCTCGGGCCGAGCGCGGCGCCCCGGATCTTGCCCCGGCGCAGCAGCACGACGCCGCTGGCCACGATGCACAGGATGAGCAGCAGCACGGGGAACCGACGCGTCAGCGACCCGTCCGGCCACGGCCCGAACAACCGGTCGTAGCGGCTGAGCTCCTCGAACCACTGCTCGTTCGGCCCGAACTTGGTCTTCAGCGCCACCGAATCCAGCACGGACTGCAGCGTCTGGTCGAAGAAGACGCCGACCAGGATCACCAGCCCGGCAGCCGCGACGGGAGCCAGCACCGGCAGCGCGCCGCGTTCCCGCACCCGCTGCCACAGCATCCGGAGCAGCGGCTTGGCGGCCACGACGAACGGCAGGATCGCCACCATGCCGTGCGGGTTCGCCCCCAGGCCCAGCGCCGCCGCGAGCAGCCCGAGCGCGGCGGGCGTCAGCCGCCGGGTGGCCACCGCGCGTTCGACCGCGCACAGCGAGAGCAGGAAGAACGCCACGACGACCGGTTCCGGGCGGAGGCCGTTGTTGTACGGCAGCCAGAAGGCCAGGAACACCGCGGCGGCGGCCCAGCCCGCGGACTCGCTGCGGCGCACCTGCTGCCCGAGCCGCGGCAGCACACCGCGGCTGACGAGCAGCCAGCTGACGACGCCGAGGAACAACGCGGGCAACCGCACCCACGGCGTCGCGGGCGAGATCTGCACCCACAGCGCGTAGAGCTCGTAGAACCAGCCGAACGGCGATTCCGGGTTGCTGAACCAGCGGAAGTAGTTGGTGACGTACCCGGCGCTGTCGGAGGCGCGCAGCATGGTCAGGATGTAGCCGTCGTCGGCGGTCATCGCGCCGATCAACCACCACACGCCCAGCGCGCCGAGGACGACCACGTCGCGGACCTTCGGCCGCCACCACCGCTCGGGCGCCCAGCGCGGCGCGCGGCGGACCTCCATGCTCCGCAACGCCACCATCGAGCCGAGGAACGCCAGGACGGCCAGCACCATCACGGCGACCTTCAGCGGCGTCGCCTGGGTCGCGAAGCGGTTGTCCACCCGCGCCTCGAAGGACAGGCCGCGGACGTCGTCGGCCGCCGCGTCGAGCTGCGAGTAGATGCCGGTCAGCTGGGGCCGGGTGTCGCCGGGCACGGCGGCCAGCGCGACCCCGCCCACCGCGGCCTGCATGCCGGCGGCGTCCGAGCGCACCGAGATCGAGCAGTCGCCCGCGGGCAGCGCGGCGGTGCCGGCCTGATGCCCCCTGGACCACAGCGCGACCTGCCCGCCGTCGACCTGCAGCGTGAGCCCGGTCAGCCCGCCGTACTCCGACGACGGCGCGTTGGTGGCGACCAGCACGCCCGGGCCGTCGATGCGCGCGTCCAGGCTGCGCGCCGCCGCGCACGGCACCTCCGCCGCGAGCCACAGCGGCGCGTGACCGACCAGCGGCGCCGACACCGATTCGGTGCCCCGCGCGGTCGGCCACCGCAGCGTCGTGATTTCGTGCTCGACGGGCAGGAACGGCACCGCGAGCGCCAGCAGCGCGGAGAACAGGCCCAGCACAGCCGCCCAGCGGCGCGCCGATTTCGACGCCGGTCCACGACGCGTGACCTGCATGGACCGCTCAGTCACGCGACCGCCACCTCTGCTTCCCGAAAAGTCCCAACCCGAAGAGCTTAGAGAGGCGCGCCGACGAGGCGACAACCGGCGGAACCTGATCGCGCTACGCACCCGGCCCGGCACGCAGCGCGATCTTCCCGCCGGCACCGGTGAATGTGCGGCGGCTCTCGGGGGCTGGGCTGTCCGGGTGGAAGCGGTCCACTGCGGACGGCGCCTTCACTACCGTGATCAGCATGACTTTCACGTTGATCAAAGGAACTTTCCGGATCATCGGCGCCTCGCCCGACGGCGACTCGATCCGCTTCTACCCCACCGACCCGAAGGCGTTCGCCAAGGCGGGCCTGTCCGTACGGCTGAACTCGCGCGGCGGCGCCCAGCTCCGATTAGAGGGCATCGACGCGCCGGAGACGCACTACCGGCCGCAAGCGCGCGGCAGCGAGATGTGGCACCAGCCGGCCGGACCGGCGAACGCCGCCTGGGAGGCGCTGCTGGCGCACCTGGGTTTCACCGCTTTCGAGCGCAACGACGACGGCGCGGTCACGGCGAGCACCCCCGAAGAGGCGCCCGGCCACATCCTGACCCGGTTCGCGGACAAGTACGGCCGGGCGGTGGCCTTCGCCTTCCCCGGCCGGCGACCGGGCCGCTCCACCGATGGCGGCGACGTCCACCTCGACCCGAAGGGCCTGCAGGCGTCGGCGAACCACGCGCTGCTGACCGCGGGCCTGGTGTATCCGACCTTCTACTCCAAACTGTTCCCCGACCTGCGCCAGAGCATGGCCGAGGCCGCGATCGCCGCCCGGAACGCGAAGCAGGGCGTGTGGGCGGCGGACGCGACGCTGGAAGGGCTGCGGGTGCGCTCCCGCGAGCAGCTCCAGGACGAGGCGGTGCTGCTGCCGAAGCTGTTCCGGCGGCTGGCCGACTACCTCGAACTGGAGGAGTCCGGCGGGGCGTCGCTGGGCGGCTTCGCCGAGTACCTCGACACCCGCGACGACCGGCTGTTCACGGTCCCGGACGGCCACGCCACCGAGCTGGAAACCCTCGTCGAGGTCCGCCGCCAGAACATCCGCCTGACGGTCGAGCCGGAGCGGATCGTCTTCACCGAGGCCTGATCACCGGCCCACCCCGATCACCGCGTCGACGACGTCCTGCACGACGATGCGGGTGTTCAACCGGTCGCGCTGCTGGTGAACCCGGAGCGCGACGTGCGGCGCATCGCCCGGTAGGGGTTTCGCCTCGTGTCTCCGGCCGGGTGAGAATGGGCCGGTCGGAGCACCAGGGGGGATGTCGTGGGCGAGCGCAGCGGGGCGGGAGCGCCGAGCGTGGCGTCCAGGCTGTTCCGGATCCTGGAGACCTTCTCGCCGGAGCGGCCGGCCCTGACGCTGTCGGCGATCAGCCGCCAGAGCGGCCTGTCTCTGACCACCACGCACCGCCTGGTCGGCGAGCTCGCCGGGTGGGGCGCGCTGGAGCGGGACGACGACGGCTGCTACCGCATCGGGCTGCGGATCTACGAGCTCGCCGCGCTGACCCCGCGCGGCACGTTCCTGCGCGAGGTCGCCATGCCGTTCCTCGGCGACCTCTACGAGGCCACCCGGCAGAACGCGCAGCTCGGCGTCCTCGACGGCCACGAGGTCGTCTACCTGGAGCGCATTTCCGGCCGGGATGCCGTGCCGGTGGTGTCCCGGCCGGGCGGCAGGCTGCCGCTGCACGCCACCGGCGTCGGCCTCGTCCTGCTCGCGCACGCCGACCGCGAGCTGCAGGAGGCGGTCCTGGAGGGACCGCTGAAGCGGTTCACGGACCTGACGATCGCCGACCCGCGACGGCTGCGCGGAGTCCTCGCCGACGTCCGGAAGAACGGCTTCGCGATCAGCGACCGGCAGATCGAGCTGTCCACCCTCTCGGTGGCGGCCCCGGTCCGCGGCGATGCGGACAACGTGATCGCGGCGCTGTCCCTGGTGGTCCCGGCCGGGACCAGCGACCCGATGACGCTGGTCCCAGCGGTCCGGGCGGCCGCCCGCGGCCTCTCCCGGGCGCTCGGCTCTCCCCGAGCCGCAGCCCTGCCCCCGACGGCCCGCCACGAGCACGCGTGAGTGGAAAACAGGGCTGGAACCCGCCTACGCACTCACGACGTCTCCTCGTCCAACACGGCAGCGGACAGTGAGCGCGCCTCGGCGTTCAAGAACCGAGCAGGCGACTGTCGAACCCAGCTAACACGAGCCGGTCGTACGCACGCGCCACGTCATCCGGAACATCCTGCTCGACAGCGAACCCGAGCTTCGGATATTCGACGATCCGCTGGAGGTCACCGACCAGCATGTCGATGACCAACCGCTCGTCCCCCACAGCCCGCACGTAGTCGTCGAGCGACAACGGCTCCGAAGCACAAACGATGTCGACTTCCGGCCAGACCTTCCGGCAGGTGGCAAAGGCCCGGCGCTGCATGTACGGCTTGGAGATCAACAACACTGAGTCGACCCCGACAGACCGCGCCGCGAGAAGTTCCCGCGACAAAGCGATGTTCTCGCCGGTGTTGGTCGCGTGCGGCTCGACGAGGATCGAAGAATCGGGAACACCCAGCTCGACGGCACGCTCCCGGAAGTGCACGGCCTCACCACGAGGAAACCGCGCAGCCGTCGTCGGGCTGTTGCCCCCAGTGAACACGAGAACCGGAAAAAGCTGCTCCTGGTAGAGCTCGGCGGCGAAAGTCGCGACGCCGAGATCATGACTCCCCAACCCGAGGCCCACCGAACACGGTCGGACCACATGCCCCATCTGGTGGTAATCCCAAATCAGCACCGCATCTCGACGATCGCCATCGGTGATCCCCCGAACCGCACTGGTCACACGCTCTCCCTCAACGACCTGCTCCAGCCGACGCTGCCTGCTCCACTGACCGGCGAATGTTCTCAATGCTTCCCAATTGATGCGCCAGTTGGTGACGGAGTGCCATCGCATCGTAGCCGTCTCCCCAAGCATGATCAGCCCAGCGTCTCTGGCGAGCTTGTCACTGGTCAGCACATGGGCATGCGCCGTGTTCAACCGAACCTGCTGCATTGGCGAGCTCCCTGCACCGTTAGTCCGCGCAAGTTCAATGCACCGCAGCGCTTGATCAATTTTCCCCGATCCTCTATGCGCCAGTGCGATCTTTTGCTGAGCAACGGACCAGTCTTCGAACTCATCGATCAACTCAAATTGGCAAGCCGCTTGGGTCATCACACGAGTGGCGTAGTCGTAGTTGCCTTGCTTACTTAGCGCCGTTCCTACCCAAAGCTGCGCACGAACCCTATCCCGTTCGCACAGCCTGTCATCCGCAGACAAGGACTCGTAGCAACGCGCCGCAGAGCGCAGATGCCCCTTCATCTCCATCACGACAGCAAGGGACAGGTCGGCCTGCGCTGCGCGTCTTGGTATGTCGAGCTGCCCGAAGACATCGCGTGCCCGACGATATGTCCGCTCTGCCGAACCAGCCCCGTGCATGATCCCTTGGTCTCTCTGCGAATCAGCAAGCAGCATCATCGATCGCCCGAAGAGATACATCCCTTTGGCATCCAGGTGATCGAGGCGGAACCGGGTAATCCACCGGTTGAGCAGCCGATCAGCGAGTTGGAAATCCTGCCTGCTCAGGCTGACGCTTGCACGCTCCAGATCTTCGAACCACGTTTCGTACTCCCAGCTACGCGGCACCACGCCGCCCGGAATCTGTCCAGCCGCCTCCCCTGAAGGGGCGAGGAGCAGTTCGAACCTTGCCTGGACTGCAGAATCCGCACGGCTGAGCGCGGTGTCCAGGAGACCCTGCGTTTCCAGGAAGGGGCGGATACGTTCACCTAGCGCCTCCCACTTCGACACTGTGCGCGCCGCGACACCCAAGTGCTCCGCAAAGGCACGAACGCTCATCCGCAGCGCCTGCCTCAACGCCTTAGCCTCTCGGCCGCTCCATTGCCGGACAGCTGCCACTACGTTCCTCCCTCACCTCGATCTCATGGAACCACGTGCGCACTTATCGCTACAGCGGCAGTGCAGCAAGAGTGCAACACCAGATCATTCCCGCCACGCCCGCCTGACCGCATGCTGAGTACCGGCAAAAGCATGCCATGCAGCATCAAATTCACAGCTCGCATCCGGGACGACCACCGAACGGACCACGCGATGCCGATCCCTCCTCCCGGCATCGCACGCGAGCTGGTCCCGAGCTCCTGTGACCCCGACGCAGTCGAGCTCGGGGCCAGCGGCTACCCGACAAAAGCTCGATCAGAAAGAGAGAAGGGATTCACGTGCCGACGACGACGCATACGTGCGGGGATTGCAAGGGACAGGGTTGCGGGAAGTGCGACTGGACCGGGTCTATCACGATTGTGGATGACTGATCATGTTGGAGTGGGCCGACATTTCCGCCGTCGCCGTGCCCGAGACCGTCACCTTCCACAGCGGGAAGTCCGTCACCTTCTACCGGATTCCCGCCGTTCGCAAGGGGCCGCTGGTCCGGCGGGACCGGCGCGGCGCGTACCTGGTGTACATGTACTCCTACTTTGTTTTCCGCTGGTACGCGGGCGAAAGCACCGTGCGGATCTACCACGGCGACATCGACTGCTCCGATGAGTACCCGCTGCCCTGGACGGTCGAGATCGACACCGAATGGGATCCCAGCACGCTCACCCGGCGCGCGCAGCAATGGGCACGCGACCACTGCGCTCAGTTCGAGAAGAAGAAACGAGGCTGACATGCTCAGCTACAACCGCTGGACCGATCAAAACGGCACCGTGCACATCATCCGACCCGACACCAGCCCGGCGCTTGCCATGTGCCGCCAGGTCGTCGACGGCGAACCCGCCCATTCCCGCGTCGGCTGCGAAACCTGCGTGCTGACCACCGCGGTCGAACTGGAGAACAAACGACTGGAGGAAATTCGCTCCCGACTCGTTCGGGAACGGGAAGCCGCTCTCGCCGAAGGACCGTGAAGACTCCCCGTGAGCGGCCGAAACGGGGTCGTGGGGTTTCGGCCGGCGCCATGAACCCGCGCAGCCCGAAAGACTCACGGCCCGTACCACTACGTCAGCGGACCGGCTTTCCTGAACGGCTGAACACCCACAGCCGCATCACGGCGAAGCGGGTGGTGCCGCCGATGACGCTCAGCGCGGCGACAGCGGCGGCCTCCGCGACGCTGGAGGGATCCTCGACGGCCAGCCCCAGCAGGCCCAGCGCGATGTTGTTGGACACGCAGTAGAACGCGAACACCGCGAGGGTCTGCAGGTGCATCCGGACTCGGTGCTCGTGGCGGGCGGCGAACGCGAAGTGCCGGTGCGCCGCGCTGCTGGCCGCGGTCGTGATCAGCAGCGAGCAGAAGTTCGAGGCACCGACCGGGAAAATGCCCCGCAGCAGCACGTAGAGCACCGCGTTCGCCGTGGTGGCGAGCACGCCGACGACGGTGAACAGCACGGCCTGACCGACGACGTCGTCGCGCTTGGCCGGGCGAACCCGATCGACCGCACCGGGGGTGACCGCCTTCGGTTCGCGCGCAGCCACGCCCTTCATCGACCCCACTCCAACGCGACGGTTCAGATCTGCGGTCAAGCTAGTTCGGCCGTGCGGGAGGGCCGCGTGAACAACCTGGAAGAACGCTGGGAACGGCGGCCGCCCTCCCGGGCCCGCCGGCGCATGTGACCCATTGTGTTCGACCCGTCACGGATCAGGATTCGACCGATCTGGTGATCTTGGGGCCGACGAGCGAGGACATCGTCCGGCAGCCGAAGATCACGAGCCGGCCCCTTGACTCCGGCCGACCGGGCACGCAGACTCCCAGAAATTTCCGAAGTATACTTCCGCATTGGGGAATTGGGAGGCCGACGTGGCTCAGCCAGCGTCGCCGGTCCAGCGCGGCCGCGTGTCGAGGGTGCTTTCCTCGCTGTTCGTCCAGGTGCTCATCGCAGCCGTCATCGGCATCGCCGTCGGCCACTTCTGGCCCGAGTTCGGCGGCGCCCTCAAGCCGATCGGCGACGGGTTCATCCGGCTGATCAAGATGGTGATCGCGCCGCTGATCTTCTGCGTGGTCGTGGTCGGCATCGCCAAGGCCGGCGACATGCGCTCGGTCGGGCGGATCGGGCTCAAGGCGCTGATCTACTTCGAGGTGGTCACCACCGCCGCCCTCGCCCTCGGCCTCGTCGCCGGGAACCTCGTCCGGCCCGGCGCGGGGCTGGACATCGACCCGGCGACGCTGGACACCTCCGGCGTGACCGCCAAGACGCACGGCGAGCAGATGCCCGGTCCGGCCGAGTTCGTGCTGCACATGATCCCGGAGAGCGCGGTGGCGGCCTTCGCCGACAACGAGCTGCTGCAGGTCCTGCTGCTGGCGGTGCTGTTCGCCGCTGGGCTGCTGCACATCGGGATCGGGCGCGCGCCGCAGGTGTTCGCCTTCATCGAGCAGACCGGCGAGATCATCTTCAAGATCATCGGCTACGTGATGCGGCTGGCCCCGATCGCGGTGTTCGGTTCGATGGCCTACCTCATCGGCCAGTACGGGCTGTCCTCGCTGAGCACCTACGCCACCCTGATCGGCGCCTGCTACGGCGCGGCACTGCTGTTCTGCGTCGTGCTCGGCGCGCTGCTCAAGGCGTTCACCGGCCTGAGCATCTGGAAGTTCCTGCGCTACACGCGGGAGGAATTCGCGCTGGCCATCGGTACCGCGTCCAGCGAGGTCGTGATGCCGCGGATCATGGAGAAGCTCGAACGCGCGGGCTGCCGCAAGGAAGCGGTCGGCCTGGTCATCCCGACCGGGTACTCGTTCAACCTCGACGGCGCGTCCATCTACCTGTCGCTGGCGACGCTGTTCATGGCCCAGGCCGTCGGCGTGGACCTCACCATCGGGCAGCAGATCACCGTGGTGCTGGTGCTGGTCCTCACCTCCAAGGGCATGGCCGGCATCCCCGGCTCGGCGTTCATCGCGCTGTCCGCGACGGCCTCGGCGGTCGGCGTCATCCCGGTGGCCGCGGTCGCCCTGATGCTCGGCGCGGACCGGATCATGGACACCATGCGGGTGGTGACCAACCTGCTGGGCAACTGCGTGGCGACGTTCATCGTGTCCAAGTGGGACGGAGCGCTCGATCGCGACCGGGCCGTCGCCACCCTCGCCGACCCGGCGTCCGCTCCCCCGCTCCCCCGCGAGGAGGACGAACCCGCCAAGGCCTGACCGGCCCGCGCCGGGCGCGTGTCGGGCCGGGCTCCGGTGGGTATTGCCGGGGCGGGTGACGCGGGAGGTCCGGGTGGAACTCGTCGAGGAGACGCCGTACCGGTTCCGGATCGAACGGCACGGCGAGATGCGCGTGCCGGGGGTCGTCTTCGCCTCTCGGCGGTTGCTGCCGCCGAAGGGCGACGGCGCGCTCGACCAGGTCGTGAACGTCGCAACGCTGCCCGGCATCGTCGGCGCTTCCTACGCCATGCCGGACATGCACTGGGGCTACGGGTTCCCGATCGGCGGCGTCGCCGCCACCGATGTCCGCGCCGGCGGCGTCGTCTCGCCCGGCGGCGTCGGATTCGACATCTCCTGCGGGGTGCGGCTGCTGGCCGCCGAGCTGGACCGGTCGGACTTCCGCCGGGTGGCGGAGCGGATCATGAACGGGCTCAGCCGGGCGACGCCCCGCGGGGCGGGTCGCGGCGCGGTGTGGGAGCTGCCCCGCGAGGCTCTCGAACGAGTGCTGGAAGAGGGTTGCCACTACGCCGTCGCGCGCGGGCGCGGCACGCCGCGCGACCTGGAGCGCTGCGAGGACGGCGGCGCGATGGCCGACGCGGAGCCGGGACGGGTGAGCGCGCGGGCGCGGGACCGCGGTCTGGGGCAGCTCGGCAGCCTGGGTTCCGGCAACCACTTCCTGGAGGTCCAGGCCGTCACCGAGATCTACGACGAGGGCATCGCCGGGGTGTTCGGGCTCCGCCTCGACCAGCTGTGCGTGATGATCCACTGCGGGTCGCGCGGGCTGGGCCACCAGATCTGCACCGACCACCTGCGGAGCATGGACGAGAGCATGGCCGACCACGGCCTGGTCGTGCCCGATCGGCAGCTGGCCTGCACGCCGGTCGATTCGCCGGCCGGCCGCGCCTACCTCGGCGCGATGGCGGCCGCGGCGAACTACGCCCGCGCGAACCGGCACGTGCTCGGCGTGGCCGCCGGCGAGGTGCTGGAGAAGGTGACCGGCTGCGGTCTCGACCTCGTCTACGACATCTCGCACAACCTCGCCAAGATCGAGGCGCACGAGGTGGAAGGTCAGCGGCGAACCCTGTGCGTCCACCGCAAGGGCGCCACGCGGGCGCTGCCGCCCGGGCACCCGGAACTGCCGCCGGGCCTGCGGGAGGCGGGGCAGCCGGTGCTGATCCCCGGCTCGATGGGCACCGCGTCGTACGTGCTCGCAGGCGTGCCGACCGGCGACGCGTTCTTCTCGACGTGCCACGGCGCGGGGCGCACGCAGAGCCGCCACCAGGCGGTCCGCACCATCGATGCCCACCAGCTGCGCCGCGAGCTGGAGCACGACGGCATCGTCGTGCGCGGCAGCTCCGCTCGCGGGTTGGCCGAGGAGGCACCGACCGCCTACAAGGACGTCGACGCGGTCGTCGCCGTCGCCGAGGGAGCCGGGTTGTGCCGCCGGATCGCCAGGCTCGTGCCGCTGGGCGTGGTGAAGGGGTGACCGGCGGCTTCCGCTTCCTGCCGCACACCGCCGACATCCGGTTCGAGGCGTGGGGCTCGACGCGGGACGACTGCCTGGTCGCCGCGGCCCGCGCCCTGGTGGCCTCCTTCGTCGAATTCCCCGCGGGCGCGGCGGAAAGCACCAGGACCGCCGAGCTCGCCGGCACCGACGAGCAGCTCCTGCTCGCGGTGCTCGACGAGATCATCTACCTGCTGGACGCCGAGGGCGTGGTGCCGCTGGACATCGGCGTCGCGCCGCGACCCACCGGAATCGCCCTGGAACTGGGCGTTGTCGCCGTGGCGCGCGCGGAGATCGTCGGCGCGACACCCAAAGCCGTTGCGCTGCACGGCCTGCACATCGGCCACGGCGACCGGGGCTGGCGTTGCGCCGCGACGGTCGACGTCTGAGCTTAGTCCTCGGAGACGAAGCGGAGGTAGCGGGCGGCGGAGCGCTGGACGATCTCGTGCGCCCCGGTGGGGATCACCGTGTCCCACCACGCGCCGTAGAGCGCGTCGAAGCGGTAGGGCTCGAGCATCTTCGCGGCGCGGCGGACGACGTTCGGGCGTTCCGGGATCAGGTTCGGGTAGCTGTACATGAAGGCCACGTGCTCGCGGTCCGGGATGACCTGCACGATGTCGCCGGTGAACAGCTTCCCGTCGCCGTGGTCCCAGTGCAGCACCGTGCCGCCGGCGAAGTGCACGCCGAGGTTGATCAGGGTGAGCCCGGGAGCGAGCTCGCTGGTGGTGCCCTCCCACAGCCGGATCGCCGGGTCCGGGCGGCCGATCCACTGCTGGTCGTTGGCGTGCAGGTGCACCGGCACGTCGAAGGTGCGGGCCCACTCGACCATCGTGGTGTAGTAGTGCGGGTGGCTGATCGCGATGCCGATCAGGCCGCCGAGGTCGTTGATGGCGCGGATGATCTCGTCGTCCAAATAGGACACGCAGTCCCAGAGCACGTTGCCCGCTCCGGTGCGCAGCAGCAGCGCCCGCTGGCCGATGGCGAACCTCGGTTCGCAGCCGATCCCGAGCACCTCGCCCTGCTCGCGGATCAGCGCGGTGCGGCCGTCCGAGCGCACGCCCGCGAGGTCCGTCCACTGCTGACCGCCCGGCGGCACGTACTGGCGTTCGTCCTCGCAGATCGGGCAGTCCGGCCGGGGCCGGGCGTACTGCGTGCCGCAGGTGGCGCAGATCGGCATCGCGGTCATGGTCGTTGCGGTCCCTTCGTCTTCTGACGTGCGAACAGTCAGGTTACCGCGCGGTATCCGCCGCACGGGCCGGAAAATCCGGTGGCACCGCCACCACCGCGTCGCCCCGCAGGGTCACCGTCCCGTCGGCCAGCACGACCGCGAGGTCCAGGCGTGCGCGACGCTCGCCGTCGACGTCCTCGAACCCGGTGATCTCGCCCGTGCAGGTCGGCCGGCCGTGCACCGGGGTGATCGCGACGAAGCGCACCGAGAACGACCGCAGCGCCGACTGCGGCACCCAGCCGGTCAGCAGCCTCCCCAGACAGGCCATGGACAGCATGCCGTGGGCGAAGACGTCGTCGAAGCCCGCGCTGCGCGCGTTGTCCAGGTCGATGTGGATCGGGTTGTGGTCGCCGGAGGCCCCCGCGAACAGCGCGAGCGTGGCGCGGCTGATGGGCGGCAGGCTCAGGGGCGGCAGCTCGACGGTCGTTTCCTCGGCCATGCCGCCCATCATCCGCCACCTCGCGCCCGGCCGTCAGCCTCCGGTCAGCGTGCGGTCAGCGCCGACGCCGAAGTTCTGCTCCGTCAACAACGACCGAGCAGGGAGCGACGATGCGCAACGAGAACATCCTCATCTCCGGGGCGGGTATCGCCGGGCCGGCGCTGGCGCACTGGCTGCGCCGCTACGGTTTCCGGCCGACCATCGTCGAACGCGCCCCGGCGCTGCGCGAAGGCGGGCAGGCCGTCGATTTCCGCGGCACCGCGCACCTGACCGTCCTGCGCCGCATGGGCATCCTCGACGAGGTGCGCCGCAGGCAGACCGAGCGCACCAAGATGGTGGTGATCGACGCCGCCGGGCGGCCGCGGGCGACGCTGCCGGCGGAGTTCGCCGGCGGTGAGGTCGAGATCCTGCGTGGCGACCTCGCCGCCATGCTCTACGACCTGACCCGCGACGACACCGAATACGTCTTCGGCGACTGGATCACCGCGCTGACCGAGACCGCCGATGGGGTGCGGGTGACGTTCAACGACGCGCCGCCGCGCACCTTCGACCTCGTCGTGGGCGCCGACGGCCTGCACTCCGGCGTGCGGGCGCTGGCCTTCGGCCCCGAGACCCGGTTCCGGCGGTTCCTGGACCACTACGTCGCCGGGTTCAGCGTGCCCGACGAGCTGCGAACGCCGGGCGAGGTGCGGATGTACAGCGAGCCGGGCCGGATGATCAGCCCGGGTCTGGCGGTGTTCGCCTCCCCCGAGCTGGACTACGACCGCCACGACGTCGCGCAGCAGAAGAAGCTGGTCGCCGACGCCTGCCACGGGATGGGCTGGCGGGCGCCGGAGATCCTCGAGGCGATGTGGGCGGCGCCGGACTTCTTCTTCGACCCGATCGCCCAGATCCACATCGACCGCTTCAGCGCGGGCCGCATCGCGCTGCTCGGCGACGCCGGCTACGGCGCCACCCTCGGCGGGCTGGGCGCGGGCCAGGCGCTGGTCACCGCCTACGTGCTCGCCGGAGAGCTGGCCGCGGCGGGCGGCGATCACCGGGCCGCCTACGCCCGCTACAAGCACCAGATCAAGGACTTCGCGCGCGGCTGCCAGAAGATCGCGGGCAATGCCGGGCCGTTCATGGCGCCGGCCACGCCGGCGAAGATCCGGCAGCGCAACCTCATGTACCGGGTGTTGTCGCTGCCGGGCATGGCGAAGCCGTTCAACAAGATCACCACGAAGGCGGCGAATGCGATCCGCCTCGCCGACTACTCGCGGTTTCTCCGGTGAGCAGCTCGATCGCCTGCTCGTAGCCGAGGGCCGCGCCCCGGTCGAACGCCGCGTCGAACTCCTCGCCCGGGGCGCTCTCCGCGGCGCGGCCCCGGAGGGCCGCCGCGATTCCCATCAGCAGCGCGGCGCGCTCGCCGTCGCCATTGAGCGCCGTCAGACCGGCGAGGCCCTCCACCGCGGTTGCCAGGACCGGCATCGTCCGGTTGGCCAGCGCCGCCGCCACGGCGGTGCGGTGGTGCTCCGCCGCCTGCGCCAGGTCGCCGTCGACCTCCGCGAGCCTGCCCAGCGCGGTGTGCACGGTCGCGCGGACGGCGGCGTTGGTCCAATCCCGCGCGCAGGACTCCAACGCCTGGTCGCACCACTCCCGGGCCGTGGCGAACTCGCCGCGCAGCCGGGCGATCTCGCCGAGGCCGAGCCGCGCCGCCGCCAGCACCGACGGGAGGCCGGTGGCACGGGCCAGCGCCATCGCCCGCTCGTAGTCGCCTGCCGCGGCCGCGAGGTCACCGGTGCCCAGCAGGCGGTCGGCCCGCCGGCAGCGGAGATCGGCCGAGTCCTCGCGAGCGCCGAGCTGGTCGACGAGGTCCAGCGCCTCATCGGTCAGCGCCAGCGCTTCCGCCGACGCTCCGCGCGCGTCCGCCAGCATCGCCAGCCCGTCGAGCGACTGCGCCATCCCCCACCGCTCGCCCAGGTCGCGGAACGTCGCGAGCGCCCCGGCGACCTCGCGTTCGGCCGCGGCCAGGTCGCCGTGCACCAGCCAGCGGGAGAAGCCGTCGCCGAACCCCGCGATCGCCCGCACCCACGGGTCGGTGACCGCGCGGATCTGCTCCTCCCCCGGATGGCTCGGCGCGCCCCGTCCCGGCGGCCCGGCGAACACCGCCCAGGCCGCCAGCACGAACGGCTGCCGCACCGGCACGTCCAGGCCGTTCATGATCTCCTCCGCGCGCCGGACGTGCCGCTCCAGCTGCGGTGCGGCGCCGGTGAACACCGCGTGCAGCACGCAGAGGACGTATTCCTCGGCCAGCTGCGGCGGATCGGTGCCGACCAGCTCCAGCAGTTCCGCGGCCAGCGGGGCGATGTCGCTGCGCACCCCGTGCAGGTACCAGTAGCCGGACAGCGCGCCGATCAGCCGCAGGGCCAGCTCGGGGTCGTTGCGGACCGCCCACTGCAGCGCCGCGGTCGTGTTCGCGTGCTCGTCGCGCAGCGCCTCCAGCCATTCGAGCTGCTCGCCGCGCCGCAGGTGCGGGTCGGCGGCGCGGGCCAGCTCCAGGAAGTATTCCGCGTGGGCACGGGAGATCCGCGCACGCTCCCCGGCCTCGTCGAGCCGCTCGGCGCCGAACGCGCGGATCGTGTCCAGCATCCGGTAGCGCCCGCGCCCGGTGATCAGCGACTTGTCGACGAGTCCGGCCAGCAGATCGTCGGCGGTGTCCGGCGGGAGCCCGCAGACCTCGGCTGCGGACCGCGCGGTCGCGCCGCCGGCGAACACCGTCAGCCGGCGGGCCAGGCGTTGCCCGTCCACGTCGAGGAGGTCCCAGCTCCACTGCACGACCGCCCGCAGGCTCCGGTGTCTCGGGGCGGCCGCGCGATTCCCGCGTGACAGCAAGGAGAATCCGGTGTCGGACAGCCGTGCCTCGATGTCGTCGAGGCGCAACGAGCGCAGCCGGGCGGCGGCGAGTTCGATCGCCAGCGGCAACCCGTCCAGCGCGGCGCAGATGCGGATCACCTGGCCGGCGGTGTCCTCGGTGAGCCGGAACTCGGCGTCGACCGCCGTCGCGCGGTCGGTGAACAGGCGCACGGCCGGGAACGCCAACGCCTCGCCCGGCGCGGCGGCCGGTTCCGGCACCGGCAGCGGGCCCAGCGGGCACAACGCTTCGCCGGTGATGCCCAGCGCCTCCCGGCTGGTCGCCAGGACCTGCAGGCCGGGACAGCCGGCCAGCAACCGGTGCACCAGGTCGACGACATCGGCGACGAGGTGTTCGCAGTTGTCCAGGAGCAGCAGCACATCGCGGCCGGCGAGCGCTTCGAGCAGTCGCTGCACCGGCGCCACCGGCAGGGTCTCGCGCAAGCCGAGGGACGTCAGCACCGCCCGCGGGAGCTGACTGCCGTCGCGCAGCTGGCTCAGGTCGGCGAACGCGACCTCGCCGGCATGCCGGGCGGCGGCCTCCAGCGCGATCCGGGTCTTGCCCGCACCGCCCGGCCCGAGCACGGTCACCAACCTCGCCGACGCGAGCAGCCGGTCGATCCGGTCGAGTTCCGCGCCGCGCCCGACGAAACCGGTCAGTGGCACCGGAACCCGCACCGCCTGGGGTTCGTCGGCGCGCAACAGCGCGAGGTGCAGCTCGGCCAGTTCCGCCGAGGGGTCGGCGCCGAGCTCGTCGGCGAGGACCTGCCGGACGGCGGCGAACTCCGCCAGCGCCTCGGCGTTGCGGCCCTCCGCGTGCAGTGCGCGCATCAGCAGCCCGCGCAGCCGCTCGCGCAGCGGATGCGCGTCCGCCTCGACGCGCAGCTCCGCCACGTCGGTGGCGCCGAGCTCCAGCCGCGCCTCGGCCCGGTCCTCGATCGCGGTCAGCCGCGCTTCGTCCAGCCGCGCGATCTGCTGCGCGGCGAACGGTTCCTCGGCGACGTCCGCCAGTGCCGGGCCGCGCCAGAGCGCGAGCGCTTCGTCCAGCAGCGCCACCCGCTCGCCGGGTGCGGCGGCCCGCCGCGCGGCGTCGGTGAGGCGGGCGAAGCGGTGCGCGTCGACCTCGTCCGGGTCGACCACCAGCCGGTATCCCGCCGGGTGGAACTCGACCGCTGCGGTCGAACCGGCCTCGCGGAGCTTGCGGCGCAGCCGCGACACCTGCGCCTGCAGCGCGTTGCCCGCGTCGTTCGGCGGCCGCTGCCCGTAGAGGCCATCGACCAGCCGCTCCGACGGGACGATCCGGCCCGCGTCGAGCAGCAGCAACGTCAGGAGGGCGCGCGTTCGCGGCGCGTCCACATCCCGGGTCACCCCGTCCGGGCCGCGCATCTCGACCGAGCCCAGGATGCCGAACAGCACCCGGGGATTCTCGCTCACCCGGAATGACAGCGTTCGCGCGGGCGGTCGTGGACAATCCGGGGAGCACACGCGAAGGCAGGGGAATGAAGAACGCTGATCGGAAGTTCGTCGAGTGGTCCGCCAGGTTTCCCCGGACGGCCGCGGATCCCGCGTTGAAGGCGCTCACCATGCTCGCCGACCACAGCAAGCTGTGGTTCGCGGTCGCGGCGGTGCTGGCGACGAAGAAGGGCCCCACCCGCCGGGCGGCGCTGCGCGGCGTCGCGGCCATCGCCGCGTCGAGCGCCGTCACCAACGCCGTCGCCAAACCGCTGCTGCCGCGCCGCCGCCCGGCGACGGATCTCCTGCCGAGACACCGGCGCCTCGCGGCACCGCCGGATTCCTCGTCGTTCCCGTCGGGACACACAGCCTCCGCCGCGGCGTTCACCACCGCCGTCTGCATGGAATCCCCCGCGGCCGGCGCGATCATCGCCCCCGTCGCCGCGGCGGTCGCCTACTCCCGTGTCCACACCGGAGTGCACTGGCCGACCGATGTCGCCGTCGGAGCAGCCATCGGCGTCGGGGTCGGCCTGGCCACCCGGCGGTGGTGGCCGGTGCGCCCGTCCACCCCGGCGCTGGCGCGGCCGAGCGAGCACGTCACCGAGATGACCTCGGGAGACGGCTTGGCGCTGCTGGTCAACTCCGCGTCCGGCGACGCCGACCACGACCCGTCCGCCGAGCTGGCCGCGCTGTGGCCGGCCGCCAAGCGCCTGCACCCGGAAGGCGATCTGGTCACGGGGCTCCACCGCGAGCTCGACGCGGCCGGCGACGGGGTGCGCGCGCTGGCCGTCGCGGGCGGCGATGGCACGGTCGCCGCCGCCGCATCCGTGGCCGCCGTCCGCGAGCTCCCGCTCGCCGTCGTCCCCGCCGGCACGCTGAACCACTTCGCCCGCGACCTCCGCGTGGAGGACCCGCAGGACACCGCGCGGGCGGTGGCGGCCGGGTCCGCGGTCCAGGTCGGCCTCGGCGCGGTGCGCGTCGGCGGCCGGCCGGTCCAGTGGTTCATCAACACCGCCAGCCTCGGCGGCTACCCCGACATGGTCCGGCTGCGCGAGAAGTGGGAGCGCCGCTGGGGAAAGTGGCCCGCGGCCGCCGCCGCGCTCGTCCGGGTCCTGGCCGAGGCCGAGCCGATCACGGTCCGCATCGACGGCCGGACCCGCAAGATCTGGCTGCTGTTCGTCGGCAACAGCGGCTACCAGCCGAAGGGTTTCGCGCCGGCGTGGCGCCCGTGCCTGCACGACGGCGTGCTGGACGTCCGCTACATCCGGGCCGACGTGTCGCTGTCCCGCATCCGGTTCGCCTTCGCGGCGCTGTCCGGAGCACTGTTCAACAGCCACACCTACGTCCAGGAGGAGCGGACCGCGCTGCACCTCGAAGTGCTCAGCGAGCCGCTGGCGCTCGCCTGCGACGGCGAGGTCATGGCCACCGGGCGCAGCTTCGACTTCGCCGTCCACGACGCGGCCCTGCACGTCTACCGCCCCGCGAAAGGGCCCGGCGCCCGCTGACCGTGCGGGTCGTCCGGGCCCGGCACATCCTGGGGGGGCGGGCATAGCTGGGGAGGCCGTCATGAACAGCGAACACCAGTACACGGTCGTCGTCGGGGTGGATGGATCGCCGTCCTCGGATGCCGCGTTGCGCTGGGCCGTCTGGCACGCGGGCCTGGTCGGCGGGAGCGTCACCGCGGTCATGGTCTGGGACATGCCGATGATCTACAACTGGGAACCGCCCGGTGATCAGAACTTCGCGCGCCAGACCGCGACGGAATTGCACCGCGTGATCAACGAAGCCCTCGGCGACGCGGCCGCCGAGGTGCACATGGAAGTGGCGCAAGGGCATCCCGCGGGCGCCCTCTTGGACTCGGCCAAGGATGCCGCCGCCGACCTGATCGTCGTCGGCAATCGCGGGTACGGCGGCTTCACCGGGGCGCTGCTGGGCTCGGTGACCCAGCACGTCGTGCACCACGCGCGCTGCCCCGTGGTCGTGGTCCGGCAGCCCGAGGAGCGGAAGTCCTGACGCGCGCTACTGGGCCGCGGTGCGCCGCGCCCAGCGGCTGGTGAGCGCGCCCCGGGCTGATCGGCGGGGAAAGGGCCGGCCGGCCCGTTCACGACCGGCCGGCCCTGGGATCACGCCGTCCCGAAGTCACCGCGCAGCGCGTGGGCCGGACGCAGCCGGGTGGCGCGGGCCGTGCGCCCGCGCTCGATGGCCAGGAAGGCGACCACGAGACCGCACAGCGCCCAGGCCACCAGCGCCGCGATCAGCCCGCCGCTCGGGGCGGCTCCTTCCACGACCGCGCGCAACGCGTCCTGCGCGGTCGCCGTCGGCAACACCCCCGAGACCGCGCGCAGTGCTTCCGGTACGGCGGCGACGAATCCACTTGCCAGCATCAGCACGGCCACCAGCATCGCGCCGAACCGCCCGGCTCCGCCGAACGCCGCGAGCGCGTGGTTGATCGCGGCGAACGCCACCGCGATCAGCACCAGCAGCGCGGCGGCGCCGAACCACTGCCCGACCGACAGGTCCTGCGCGATCCCGAACACCGCGGTCACCAGCAGCCCCTGCACCGCCGCGATCCCGGCGGGGAGGGCGAACTGCCGCGCCGTGAGCCGCAACGACGACCGGGTCGAGCCCAGCACCCGCTCGGGCAAGGGCCGCAGCACCAGGAACGTCGCGATCGCGCCGATCCACAGCGCCAGCACCGCGTACAGCGACGGCCCCGAGGCGCCGAAGCCGAGGGTCGTGCCGTTCGCGGTCGTGACCGGGTTCGCGACCGCCTGCGCGAGCTTGTCCCGGTCGCCGTCCGGGTAGCTGGGCAACTGGTCAACGGCCTGGCCGAGGCCCGAGGACAGCTGCCCGGAGCCGTCGCCGAGCTGCCGGGCGCCGTCGCCGAGCTGCCGCACCCCGCCGGCGAGCTGCTCGGCACCGGTGGCGAGCTGGTCGGCGCCGCCGCGGGTCTGCGAAAGCCCGTCCGCGAGCTTCGTCGCGCCGCCGTCGAGCTGGGCCGCGCCGCCCGCCAGCTGGTCGATGCCCTGGGACAGCGCGGGAAGTCCGCCGCCTGACCCCGGCGTGCGCCCGGCGAGCGCGTCGAGGCCGCCTGCCACGCCCTGGCTCGCCTGCTGCAGCTGCCCGGCGCCGTCGCTGAGCGCCCGCGCCGCCGCGGCCTGCCCCGCGAGCTTCTGGCAACTCGGCAGCACGGCGACCGCGCAGTCCTTCGCCGATTCCTCCAGGCTCCGCGCGAGGCCGTCCAGGCCGGTGTTGAGCTGCTGCACGCCCTGCGCCTCCTTCGCGGAGACGTCGGCCAGGGTCGCGGCCTGCTGCGGAAGGTTCTTGGTCTGGTCGCGCATCGCGGCGAGCCCGTCGGACAACCCGCCGGTGCCCTGGGTCAGTTGCGCCGCACCGTCGTCGAGCTTGCCGAGGCCGTCGGCGAGGGACTTCGAACCGCTCGCCAGCTGGTCGGCGCCGCCGGCGAGCTGGTCGGTCCCGCCGGCGAGCTGCTTGGCGCCGTCGGCCAGCGACGTCGCGCCGTCCGCGGCCTCGCCGAGCTTGTCGCCCAGCGTGTTGAACCCGACGTAGACGTTGTCCAGGTAGGTCGTGGTCAGCTGCTGCCCGAGCAGGTTCGCCGCGGTGGTGGTGACCGCGCGGCTGATCGTCTCGTCCACGAGGCGGCCGCGGTCGCCGGTGGTGACGTCGATCGTCGCCCGCGTCGCGTTCGCCGGGTCACCGGAGAAGGAGGTGGCGGCCGCGGAGAAGTTCTTCGGGATGGTCACCACGGCCGCGTAGGTGCCGTCCCGCAGGCCGTCGGCCGCGGTCTGCTCGGTGGCGAACTCCCAGGTGTAGTTGCTCTCGATCTCGTCGCCGACGAGCTTCGCCGACAACTGCCGCCCCAGCGGGGTGAGCTGCCCGTTGATCTCCACCGGCTCGTCGTTGTTGACGATGGCGGCCTTGACGCCGCTGAGCCGGTCCTCGGGCTTGCCCAGCGACCACGTCAGCAGCCCCGCGACGGCCAGCGGCACCAGCAGCAGGCCGACCACGGCCAGCACCGGGAGCCGGAAGCGGGACCGGCCGTTGTTCCACGAACGCACTGCGATTACCTCTGCTTTCTAGCGGATCGCGCCGGAGAGGGTGCGGGTTTGCCCGGCCGGGCGGAGGTCGGAGGCGGTGACCCACGGCGACTCCGGCAGGACGTCGCCCACCTCGGCCAGGCCGGTGGTGCCCGCGACCACGGTGATGCCGGTTCCGGCGAGCAGGCCCCGGATCGCTCGCCGCTCGCCTGGGTCGGAAACCCGGTCGGTGCGGTCGAGGACGAGCACTGCGGGTTCTTCGCGGAGCGCCAGCCGAACCGCCTCCGCGCCGCCCTCGCCCGCGTCGACGTAGGCGACCCGCGAGCGCACCGTCGCGGCCCGCGAGGGCAGGACGTGGCCGAGCACCTTCAACTTGCCCGCGTCCGGCTTCAGCCGTCCGGACAGGGTCAGCAGCAACGCCGTCACCGCCGGCTCCGCACCGCCGCGGACGACGTGCGCTCCTCGACGCGGCAGGAAGAAACCGACGCCCGCGTAGATCGAGCGACCCGAGGACGGGTCGGCCAGCCGCAGGCCGTCGCAGGCGATCGCGTCGTCGGCGCCGGGCCGCGGCCAGTCCGCCAGCGCCAGCTCCTCGCGGAGGTTCTCGCCTTCCACGTCGAAGGACGGCAGCACCCGGTCCAGCCGCCGCGGCATCCACCACGCCTTGTCGCCCATCAGCGCGAGCACGGCGGGAACCAGCGTCATGCGCACGATGAAGGCGTCGACGAACACGCCGACCGCGAGCCCGAGCGCGATGGGCTTGATGTTCGCGTCGCCCTCCGGGACGAACGCGATGAACACCGCGAACATAATCACGGCCGCGGCCGTCACGACCCGCGCCGAGGAGACGAACCCGGAGTTGATCGAGCCGCGCGCGTCACTGGTGTGCACGAACTCCTCGCGCATGCGGGCGACCAGGAACACCTCGTAGTCCATGGCCAGTCCGAACAGGACACCCATCAGCACGATCGGCATGAAGCTGATGACCGGCCCGGTGTTCTCGACGTTGAACGCGCCGGCCAGCCAGCCGTCCTGGAACACCAGCTTCACCACGCCCAGGGAGGCGCCGATGCTCAGCAGGTAGCCCAGCGTCGCCTTGATCGGCACCGCGATGGACCGGAACACCATCGTCAGCAGCACCAGCGAGAGCCCGACGACGACCACGCCGAACGGCAGCAGCGCCGAGCCCAGCTTGGCCGACACGTCGATGCCCACCGCGGTGAAGCCGGTGACGGCGATGTCGATGCCGTAGGTGTCCTTGAAGTGCCCGCGCAGCGACCGGATGTCGTCCACCAGCTGCTTGGTCTCCGGCGAGTCCGGCTCGCCTTCCGGGACCACCTGCACGATCCCGGTGTCGGCGGTGGGGTTCGGGGTGGCCAGCGGCACGTCGGCCACGCCGGGCAGCCGCTCGATCTCCGCCTTGAGGTCGGCCATCAGCCCGAGCGGGTCGGTGCTGGTGACGATGTTGGCGGTCACGATCAGCGGGCCGTTGAAGCCCTTCGGGAAGTGCTCGTCGATCAGGTCGTAGGTCACGCGGGCGGGCTCGTCCTTCGGGAGCGCGCCGGCGTCGGGCAGCGCGAGCCGCAGCCCGGCGGCGGGCACCGTGGCGAGGCCGAGCACCGCGATCACGGCGAGCACGGTGACGATCGGGAAGCGGGTCACCGCGCGCACCCAGCCGCCGAAGAACCGCTCCCCGAAGGCGGCCTTGGTGCGCCGCTTGCGCGGGCGCGGGCGCAGCCGGTCGCCGGCGAAGCCCAGCAGCGCGGGCATCAGGGTGACCGAGACGAGCACCGCGACGCCGACGCCGACGGCCGCCGCGACGCCCATCGTGGTCAGGAACGGGATGCCCGCGACGCCGAGCCCGACCAGCGCGATCATCACCGTCAGCCCGGCGAAGATCACCGCCGAGCCCGCGGTCGCGTTGGCGCGCGCGGCGGCCTCCTGCGCCGACGCTCCCCCGGCGAGTTCCTGCTGGTGGCGCGACACGATGAACAAGGCGTAGTCGATGCCGACCGCGAGGCCCAGCATCAGCGAGAGCAGCGGCGTGGTCGCCGTGATCGGCCCGAACGCGGTCGCGATGAAGATCAGCGTCATGGAGATGCCGACGCCCACCAGCGCGTTGATCAGCGGCATCCCGGCCGCGAGGAACGAACCCAGGGTGATCATCAGGACCACGATCGCGACCACCATGCCGAGTGCCTCGGTGACGGTGACGCCGGGGAGCTTCTGCGAGAACAGCTGGCCGCCGTAGGAGGCCTGCGATCCCGCCGGCAGGCGCTCCTGCAGCTCGTGGGTGATCTGGACGATGCGGTCCTTGGCGGGCTCGCCGATCGCGAAGATCTCGCCGTCGAGCTGGACCATGATCAGCCCGGCCTGGCCGTTCTCGCTGATCGCCCCGCCGAACTCGGTCTGGTAGGGCGAGACGACCTGGGACCGCTGCGGCACGTCGTTCAGCTCGTCGACCGCCCGCTCCACCTCGCGCTGCACGGCCGGATCCCGCATGCCGCCCGGTGCCACCACCACGATCTGCGCGGAGGCGCCGCTGGTCTGCGGGAACGTCACCGACAGCCGGTCGAGCGCCTCCTGCGACTCGGTGCCGGGAATGCTGATGGAGTTGTCCAGGCCCTTGTTCAACAGGCCCGCCGCGCCACCTGCGACGGCTAGGACCAGCAGCCACAGCGCCAGCACTGCCTTGCGGGCCGCGAACGCTCTGCGGCCGACGGAGTAGAGGAAGGAGGACACGCACACTCCTGTCACCGGTCTGGCCGGACGATGTCGATGTCACCGGACGAGAACCGATACCGCGCCGTATCGGATACGTCACGGTATCCGATACCGGGCCGTATCGACTACGATGGGGTAGGTTCCGGGCGCGTGCGAAAGATCACGGAACCATTTGCGGGGAGGGAAAGTTCGCGTGAGCAAGACCAGGCCGGCCGCGACAACGGACGGCGCAACCGGGCCCGGCAATCGGGAGACGGCCCGGCGGGCCAAGACCCGGGAACGGCTGATGGACGCCGCGTACGAGCAGTTCTGCGAGCACGGCATCAACGGCATCTCCATCGAGGCCATCGCGGACGCGGCCGGGTTCACGCGCGGCGCCTTCCACTCCAACTTCGCCAGCAAGGAAGAGCTGTTCGTGGCGCTGGCCGAGCGGGAGAACCGCCTGCGACTGGAGGCGCTGCGGGAGAGGTTCGACGACGCGGTCGCCCCTCTCGGCCGAACCGAGGGCAAGCCCGGACCGGAGCTGATCGAGGAGGCGCTCGCGGACCTGCTGGCGGTCCTGCCGGAAGAACGGCAGTGGTGCGTGCTCAACAGCGAATTCCGGTTGCTCGCGATGCGCGAACCGCAGATCGCGCCGCGCTTCCTGGAGTCCACGCGCGCCTTCCGGCAGCAGCTGTCCGACATGATCGACGCCGCGCTGGAATCGGTGGGACTGCGCTTCGCGATCGACTCGATGCACCTGACGAGGCTGCTGCTCGCCCAGTTCGAGTCGGCGATGCAGGACGCGATCCTCTCCGGCGACGACGACCCGGTGCGAACGGTCCGCGACTACATCATGCTCACCCTGCCACGCCTGGTGCACACCCTCGCCGAGGTCCGCGAACCCGCGAAGCCGTGACCCGCCACCGAGCCCCGACCATCCTCAGTGGAGGGACAAGCGGGCGAGACCGGCCGGGAGCTAGGCCGAGCCCTCTTGCGCGTGCGCGGCGTCGTACTGCGTCAGGGCGTATACATCAGGAGGGGCACCCACAGTCCAGGCGGGCGCTGTAACTCCCGCAGGGGGGCCGCCACCCGCACCGCCACGCAAAACGAGGTCGGAAAAACCTCATTCGAACCGGTTCAACCCACAGCGGAGCGCATCGAGGGTTTCGGCGATCTGACGCTGGGATACGGCCGCGCTCGCGACGACGGCCGACCGGTGGAACGTTCCGGGGAACAGGTGCAGCTCGACCGATGAGCCGCCGCGCAACAGGCCGGACGCGTAGGACAGGCCCTCATCGCGCAGCGGGTCGTTCTCGTAGACCGACACGTACGCCCGCGGGAGACCGGAGAGATCATCGGCGCGAGCCGGTGCGGCGTACGGCGGGACGACCCCACCGCAGTCCGCCAGGTAGTACCGCCAGCTCAGCACCGCATCGGCCCGGTTCCACAGTGGAGCGTCGTCGAACGCCCGCATCGAGGCGGTGTCCAGCCGGTCGTCGACCTCGGGCGCGTCGAGCAGCTGGAAGCACAGCGGCGGCCCGCCGCGGTCGCGGACGAGCAGCGTGAGCGCGGCGGCGAGACCACCCCCGGCGCTCATCCCGTACACCCCGATCCGCCCCGCATCGACGCCCAGCGCCCCGCTTTCGGATGCGATCCAGCGCAGCGCGGCCTCGCAGTCCCGCAGGGCGGCGGGGTACGGATGCTCCGGAGCCAGCCGGTAGTCGACGGCCACGACGACCGCGGGCACTTGGGCGCACAGGTCCGAGGCTTGCGCCGCGACCGTCTCCAGGCCGCCCATCACGAATCCCCCGCCGTGCAACAACAACAAGGCGGGCAGCGGGCCGGTGACATCGGGCGGCCGGCAGACCCCGACCCGCACGGAGCCATCCGGGCCGGGCACCGCGTGGTCGGTCATGACGACCTCGCCGGGCGCGGCGCCCGCAGCCAGCTGCCGCATCCGGGCGCGAGCCCCGGCGAGGTCCTGGATGTGCAGGTCGGGCAGCGCGGGCAGGGCTGCCGCGAGCTCGGGATCCAGGTGCACGTCGTCACCCCCTCGCCGACGTCACCGCATTGTGCGGCCAGAGCGGCCGCCCCGGCCACCGCGACGGCTCAGCGCCTGCCATGGGTATACCAAATGCTAATCCGATCAGATACACATGACTCCTTTCTTGGATGTTCCGAACCTGCGGGATGATTTGGTATACAGAACACCCCAAGCTTGGACTTCTAGGAGCTCGTGATGTGCCTCGACCCAACCCCGCCGCCGCCCAGCAGCGTCACCCGTCGCGGGGTGCTCGCCGCAGCCGCCGTGCTGGCCGGAACCGCCGCCCTGACCACCTCGCCCCGCTCGGCCGAGGCCGCTGCGCGACCCGGCTCGAACGGCGGCGACCTGGTCATCGAGGGCGGCACGCTGCTCGATCCGGCGACCGGTGAGGTCATCGAGGACAGCGTCGTCGTGATCCGCGACGGCATCGTCCGCGCGGCCGGTTCCCGCGACCGCGTCCAGGCACCCGCCGGCGCCCCTCGCCTGGACGCGCGCGGCAAGTGGGTCCTGCCCGGCCTCGTCGACGCGCACATCCACCTCAACACGGCGGCCGAGGCCGCCGACGCGGTCCGCAAGGGCGCGACCAGCGCGCGCAGCGGTTCCACGAACTTCTACCAGGACATCGCCGTGCGCGAGCTGGCGTGGCAGGCGCCGCAGCAGGCGCCGCACCTGAAGGCCGCGGGCGTCTTCGTCACCCCGGATCTCGGCGACACCGTCCTCGCCGACCCCGACCTCACGCCGCTGGCGCGGCTCAAGGAGGGCGTCCGCTCGCCGGAGGCGCTGCGCCGCGTCGTCGAGGTGAACCTCGCCCGGGGTGCCGACGTGATCAAGACTCGGGTCAACGAGCGGGCCGGGCTGCCCGAACAGGATCCGCAGACCCAGGTCTACTCCTACGAGCAGCTCGCCGAGGTGGTGGCCGCGGCCCGGAAGCGCGGCAAGGGCGTCCTGTGCCACAGCTACAGCGAGCAGGGCTGCCACGACGCGGTGACCGCGGGCATCCGCTCGCTGGAGCACGGCGTCTTCGTCGGCGAGCGGACCCTGCACGAAATGCGCCGCCGGGACACCTACTTCACCCCGACGCTCACCGCGATGGCCGGCCTCGCCGAGTCCACCAACCCGGTCCTGGCCGAACGCGGGCGCACCTACCTGCCCATCCTCAAGGACGCCGTCCGCGCCGCCCACGAGATGGGCGTGCCGCTCGCCGCCGGCACCGACTCCTCCGGCGGCACCGTCGACCCGATCGGCCGCGAGGTGCAGCTGATGCACGAGGCCGGCCTGCCGGCGCTCGACGCCATCCGCACCGCGACGACCTCCGCCGCCAGGCTCCTCGGCGTGGAACGCGAAGCGGGGCGGCTCACCGCGGGCTTCCAGGGCAACGCGATCGTCGTCTCGGGCGACCCGCAGCGCGACCTGTCCGTCCTGATGTCGCCGGTGCACGTCGTCCGTTCGGGGCTGGTCGTCTAGTCCTGCCGCTTCCACCGTGGCGGGCCGTGGTCGATTCCCCGGCCCGCCACGGCGTTCCGGCCGCTTTCGTCTCTTGTGGACGGTTCCGGCACACGCAGGACGGCCGCCGGTCCTCCGGCATGACCCGCGAGTCGGATATCACGAGCGAACCGCGACGTGGTCCTGCTAGAGTCGACCCGTGCGATTCCACTACTTCCTCTGAGAGCGCCGACCTCGGCGGCGGACGGCCTTCGGCCGGTCCGCGCTGAGCGCATCGGTCGTTGAACGCACTTCTTTTCCGGATCCCCCATCGCCCGGCGCTGGACCGTGCCCGGTGCACGCGGGATCCGTCTCGGAGGAATCGTGTCCACTCGCATCGTCCTACCGGCCCGCGCCCGAACCCACCTCAGCGCAGCCGAAATCCACCTCGCCCGCGGCGGTCGCGCCGTGCTCACCGGCGTCGACCTGGCGGTTTCCCCAGGTGACCGGCTCGGTGTGGTGGGCGGCAACGGCGCAGGCAAGACCACCTTGCTGCAGCTGCTCGCGGGGAACCTCGTTCCCGACAGCGGCACCGTGCACCGGGTCGGCACCTTCGGGGTCGCGGACCAGGAGATCCCGGTCGACGACGGGCGCACCGTCGGCGATCTCATCGACATCGAGCTCGCCGACGCGCGGCGAGCCCTGCAGGAGTTCGAAGCGGCGACCGCGGCGCTGGTCGAGGAGCGCCCCGGCGCCGACGAGCAGTACGCCGAAGCGCTGGCCGCCGCGGAGTCCCTGAACGCCTGGGACGCCGACCGCCGGGTCGACATCTCGCTGGCCGCACTCGGCGCCGTCACCGACCGCGCCCGGCCGCTGGCCGCGCTGTCGGTCGGCCAGCGCTACCGGGTGCGGTTGGCCTGCCTGCTCGGCGCCGAGCACGACCTGCTGCTGCTCGACGAGCCGACGAACCACCTCGACGCGGCCGGTCTCGAACACCTGACCACGCGGCTGCGGGAACACCCGGGCGGCGTCGTGCTCGTCAGCCACGACCGCGCGCTGCTCGCCGACGTCGTCACCTCGGTGCTCGACCTCGACCCGACCAGGGACGGACGCCCGCGGACCTACGGCGGCGGGTATGCCGGTTACCAGCAGGGAAAGCGGGCCGAACGCGAGCGCTGGGAGAACGAATACCGCGCGCAGCAACGCGAACACCAGCGGCTCGCCGACGACCTCTCAGCGGCGCAGGACCGCCTGTCCACCGGGTGGCGGCCGGAGAAGGGCACCGGCAAGCACACCCGCGCCACGCGGGCGCCCGCGCTCGTGCGGGCGGTCCACCGGCGGCAGGAAGACCTCGATGCCCACCGCGTGGACGTGCCCACGCCGCCGCTGCGCTTCCAGGCCCCGGAACTCGGGGACATGCCAGGGGTTCCGCTCCTGCACGCCGACGAGGTGACCCTGCGCGGGCGGTTGGAGCAACCCCGGTCGCTGCTGCTGCGATCCGGCGATCGCCTCGTCGTCACCGGCCGCAACGGCGCCGGGAAGTCGAGCTTGCTTTCGTTGCTGGCGGGTGAGCTCCAGCCGACGTCGGGTGCCGTGGTGCACAACGCCGCGGCTCGGGTCTCGTGGCTCGCGCAGGAATCGCCGGCCGCGGCACGGCTGACCGCCGGCGAGGCGTACCAGCGGGCCGTCGACGAGCTCGCCGTGTCGGGGCTGATCGACGGCGACGCGATCCCGTTGCCGGAGCTCGGGCTGCTGCCCGACGCGGCCGCCGGACGACCGGTCGCCGAGTTGTCGATCGGCCAGCAACGCCGGCTGCAGCTCGCGATCGCGCTGGCCGCGCGGCCGCACGTGCTGCTGCTCGACGAGCCGACGAACCACCTGTCGATGACGCTGGTCGAAGAGCTCACGGATGCGCTGGCCACGACCACGGCGGCGATCGTGGTCGCCACGCACGACAGGCAGCTGCTGCGCGACACCGCGAACTGGCCGCGGTTGCCGCTCTGACCGCCTCGCGCGGCTCCACCCGCTCCTGGGTGGAGCCGCGCCTCACCGCTTGTCCGCCGGCACGGCGTCCCCGGCCGGGGCGTTGCTGCGGCCGTAGTGGTGCGTGGTGAACATGTAGATCACGCCGATGGCGATGACGATCCCACCGGAGAGCAGCACGATGTAGTTGTCGTACCAGGCGGCCTGCGGCGTTCGCGGCCACGAGATGTTCACCATCGCGCCGATGCCGTAGGCCAGTGCCGCGACGTTGACCAGGAGCCCCCACCGGCCGAGGGTGAACTCGCCCGTCGGCCGCCAGCCCTTCAGCCGCGCGCGCAGGGCGGCGAGCACGACCATCTGGAACGCCAGGTAGATCCCCAGGATCGCGAACGAGACGATCTTGGTGAGCGCGTCGGTGGAGATCAGCGACCCCACCGCGATGAGCACCGGGACCACGCCGGCCAGCAGGAGCGCGTACGGCGGCACGTGGCGGGCGTGGGAGAAGCGGCGCAGCACCTTGTACCCGATGATCATCTCGTCGCGGGCGTAGGAGTAGGTCAGCCGCCCGGCCGCCGCCTGCAGGCTGATCGTGCAGGACAGGAACGAGATCAGCACCACGCCCATCACCGCCCGCGCGCCCGTCTCGCCGAAGGCGCTGTTGAGCACGTTGATCAGCGGATCGGGATCTTCGCCGGAGATGACCTTGCCGAAGTCGGGCACCGCCAGCAGCAGGGTCAGGCAGGCGAACGTCGCGGCAGCACCGCCGATGTAAATGGTGCGCCGCATCGCCTTCGGCACGTTGCGGCCCGGGTGCGGGACTTCTTCGGCGGTGTCGCCGCACGCCTCGAAGCCGTAGTACTGGTAGAAGCCGATGATCGCGGCCGCGAGGAACACCGGCAGGTAGGAGCCGGAACCGCCGGCGCCGAAGTTGTCGAACAGCACCCCCAGGCCGTGGAAGCGGTGGGTCGTCAGCAGCCAGACGCCCACGAACAGCGCGCCCAGCAGTTCGGCGGTGAACCCGATGATCGCGGCCATCGACAGCACCTTCGTGCCACCGTAGTTGATCAGGGTGGCCACCACGATCAGCGCGACCGTGCACAGCACGTTGTTGATGACCGTCGGGGGGAAGCCGAACAGCAGGGCGATGTAGGGCCCGGCGCCGTAGGCGACGCTCGTGATCGTCACCAGCAGTGCCATCAGGTAGACCCAGCCGGACATCCACGCCCAGCGCTTTCCCCACAGCCGCCGGGACCAGGGATAGATCCCGCCCGCCAGCGGGTATTGCGCGACGACCTCCCCGAACACCAGGGCGACCAGGAACTGCCCGGCGCCGGCGAGCAGGAAGCTCCAGATCATCGGCGGCCCGCCGGTGGCCAGCGCGACCCCGAACAGCGTGTAGGTGCTCACCACCGGCGACAGGTAGGTGAACCCGAGGGCGAAGTTCGCCCACAGGCTCATGTCCCGGCGGAATTCCGTGGTGTAACCGAGCTCGCTCAGCCGCGCGTCGTCGCTGCCGGCTTTTCTGTCCGAAGTGGACATCGCGGCCCCCTCGGTCGGATCCGGACCGGGTCGGCCGTGGGTTCACGCTCGCGCTCGAACGGGTAGCCGAACGCCGGGCGACGCCTCGCGAACCGGTCCCGCTCGCTCACGAACCAGTCGGGCACCCGGACCAATTTCGTGAACGCGGATACCGGAAATAGTCCTCCGCCGCCCGGCGTCTAGCTAGTCGAACCCCGCAGTTCACGCACCGTGTTGCCGAACGCGTCGCGCAGCACCTCGCGGAAGACCTCGGCCGAGGCGGCCGTGGCGACCGTGGCGGTGACGGGCGCGGTCGACCAGGGTCGGGTGTCGACGATCAGCTGGCCGAGCGTCCGGTCGCCGTTGGTCTCCACGTCCACGTGGTACGAGCCCGAGGCGGTGATGACGTCCGGCCGCACCAGGTAGGCGATGCAGAGCGCATCGTGCACGGGCACGGCAGCCGTCTCCGGTTCGAACTGCTCCTCGATGCGGTGCCGGATCAGCGCGCTCGCCGCCGTTCCCGCCGGAGTGCCGAGCGCGTGGAACTCCTCGCAGTCGGTCGCGGTCAGCGGCGCGCTGTGCGTCGCGTCCAGCGGGATCACCACGATGTCGCGGATCCCGGCGGAGAAGACCGCGCGCGCCGCCTCCGGGTCGACCCAGAAGTTGAACTCCGCCGTGGGAGTCACGTTGCCGCCGACGTGGGCCCCGCCCATGATCACCAGCTTGCGGATCTTCGCCGCCAGCCGCGGTTCGGCGATCAGCGCGAGCGCGACGTTGGTCAGCGGCCCGAGCGCGACGAGGACGACGTCGTCGTTCTCCGGCGCGAGGAACGTGTCGATCAGCAACTGGACCGCCGATCCGGGCCGGACTTTCGTCGTCGAGGGCTCGAGGTCCAGGTAGTCGATCTGGAAGTCGGGGTTGTCGGCGTTCAAGATGTGCCGAGGAACCGGGAAGTCCGGGCGCACGAGCGGACGCGCGGCGCCGGCGTGCACGGGCACCTTGACCCCTATGTGGTCGAGCACCCGGAGGGTGTTCTCGGTGGTGTTCGGCAGTGCGACGTTGCCGTTGACGGTCGAGACCGCGATCAGCTCCAGCTCCGGGTGGAGCGCCGCGGCCATGATCGCGACGGCGTCGTCGGAGCCGGTGTCGCAATCGAGCA
The DNA here is from genome assembly GCF_056431645.1 of Saccharopolyspora sp. NPDC045839. NCBI lineage: Bacteria > Bacillati > Actinomycetota > Actinomycetes > Pseudonocardiales > Pseudonocardiaceae > Saccharopolyspora > Saccharopolyspora sp. NPDC045839. Next base: position 166,549 of record NZ_JBWKKH010000002.1, on the reverse strand, counting down.
CGATCCTCGTTGTCATGGGAATTCCTTGTCATCCGGGGAACTCCCACCACCCTACCGAGACACCGCCCCGGTGCTCCGGGCCTAGCCCCGGCCGCTATTCCAGTCCACGTTGGACGGTGTCCTGCTCCTCTTCGAGCATGGTCGCGAACGCCTCGTCGGAGAGTACGCGGGAATCCGCGGTTTCGTGCTCGGGCATTCCTCCCCCTACTGGTGAGTGCGTTGCGCGGTGACGATCCGGTGGACCAGGCGGGCCGCGGTCCGGGCGGTGCGGTTGTCGATGTCGAGCCCGGGATTGAGCTCCGCGACGTCGCAGAGCGCCAGCTTGCCGCTGGCCGCCACCCGCTCGCACACGTGCTGGATCGTCTCCAGCGGGACGCCGTAGGCCGCCGGGGCGCTCACGCCGGGCGCCACCGCTGCGGGTAGCACGTCGAGGTCGATCGTCAGGTAGACCACGTCGCAGCCGGTCAGGAACCTGTCCACGAACTCGTCCACCGCGGCCAGGTTCGCCGGGCCGCAATTGTCGTCGAGCAGGTAGTCCACGCCCAGCTCGTCGGCGGTGTCGAACAGGGCTTTGGTGTTGCTCGGCTGGCTGATGCCCAGCACCGCGTAGTGCAGGTGCTCGCCGCGCTGCCGCTCCCGGTCGGCCATCTGCCGGAACGGCGTGCCGGAGCTCGGTGTTCCGTCGGCGCGGAGGTCGAAGTGCGCGTCGAGGTTGAGCACGCCGAGCTTCGCGCCGGAGCGCACCTGCGCCGATTCCGCGATGCCGAGGTAGCTGCCGTAGGCGATCTCGTGGCCGCCGCCGAAGACGACGACGAACCGCCCGTCGTCGAGCAGGCCCGTCACGGCCCGGCCGAGCCGTTCCTGCCCGGCTTCCATTGCACCGTCGGTGACCTCGACGTCGCCCGCGTCCGCGGCTACCACCGGCGCGGGCAACGCCATCGAGGCCAGCGCCGAGCGGATGGCGCGCGGGCCGTCCGCCGCTCCCGGGCGGCCCTTGTTGCGGCGGACGCCTTCATCGCTGCGGAACCCGAGGAACGCGACGTCCGCCGCTCCCCCGGCGCCGACGACGTGGTGCCACCTGAGGTGTTCGGGCCCCGGTCCGTCGTCGCGGCCGCTCCAGCGCTGCGGCGCGCGGTTCACCGCTTCAACGATCACTTTCCCACTCCTGTAAGTCCACTGTGTACCAGGGGTCGCACTGAACGAAACCGCGGGCAGGCGTCGGGCAAGCGGCGCAGCCGCTTCCGGTGGCAGTCCGCCGGCGCGACGCACAAGGCAGCACTTCGAAAGCCGTCGCATGCGGCGTAGCCGCTTAGCCCACGCACGCAACCGGCACCGCCGCGGGTTCTCAGAGGTCGCCTCGCGAGGACAGCCCCGATGCCGCGTATTGGGCATACGCAAGTCGGGGATCCCACAGCCGAGGCGGCCTCTGAGGTTCCGCTACCCGCACCGCCACGCAAAACGAGCCCGGAGACCCTCTTAGAGCATCGGGATTCGCACGCCGCGCTCCTTGGCGACGTCGGTCGCGTGCTGGTAGCCGGCGTCGACGTGGCGCAGCACGCCCATGCCCGGGTCGTTGGTGAGCACCCGGGCCAGCTTCTCCGCGGCCAGCTCGGTGCCGTCGGCGATGCAGACCTGCCCGGCGTGGATCGAACGCCCCATGCCGACCCCGCCGCCGTGGTGGATCGACACCCACGACGCGCCCGAGGAGGTGTTGACCAGCGCGTTCAGCAGCGGCCAGTCGGCGATCGCGTCGGAGCCGTCCAGCATCGACTCGGTCTCCCGGTAGGGCGAGGCGACCGAACCGGAGTCGAGGTGGTCGCGGCCGATGGCGACCGGGGCGGACAGCTCGCCGGAGGCGACCATCTCGTTGAACTTCAGGCCGGCGCGGTGCCGTTCGCCGTAGCCCAGCCAGCAGATCCGGGCGGGCAGGCCCTCGAAGGCGACCCGCTCGCCGGCCATCGTCAGCCACCGGTGCAGGTGCTCGTTCTCCGGGAACAGCTCCATGATCGCCTTGTCGGTGGCCGCGATGTCCGCGGGGTCACCGGACAGCGCCGCCCACCGGAACGGGCCGAGGCCCTCCTCGAACAGCGGCCGGATGTGCGCGGGCACGAAACCCGGGAACGCGAAGGCCCGGTCGTAGCCGGCCTTGCGGGCCTCGTCCCGGATGGAGTTGCCGTAGTCGAAGACCTCGATGCCCTTGTCCAGGAAGCCCACCATCGCCTCGACCTGGGCGGCCATCGACTTGCGGGACCGCTCGGTGAACGCCGCCGGGTCCTGCTCCGCCAGCGCGGCCCACTCGTCGAGCTCGACGCCCGCGGGCAGGTAGGAGAGCGGGTCGTGCGCGGAGGTCTGGTCGGTGACGATGTCGATCGGCGCGTCCATCTCCAGCAGCTTCGGGAACACCTCGGCGGCGTTGCCCAGCAGCCCGATCGACAGCGGCTTGCGCTGGTCCCGGGCCTCCACCGCGAGCCGCAGCGCGTCGTCGACGTCGGCGGCGCGGACGTCGAGGTAGCGGTGGGCGATGCGGCGCTCGATGCGCGCGGGGTCGCACTCCACGCAGATCGCCACGCCCTCGTTCATGGTCACCGCCAGCGGCTGCGCGCCGCCCATGCCGCCGAGCCCGGCGGTCAGCGTGATGGTGCCGGCGAGGGTGCCGCCGAAGCGCTTGCGGGCGACCGCGCCGAAGGTCTCGTAGGTGCCCTGCAGGATGCCCTGGCTGCCGATGTAGATCCACGACCCGGCCGTCATCTGGCCGTACATCGTCAGGCCCAGCGAGTCGAGGCGGCGGAACTCCTCCCAGTTCGCCCAGTCACCCACCAGGTTGGAGTTGGCGATCAGCACCCGCGGCGCCCACTCGTGGGTGCGCAGCACGCCGACCGGCTTGCCGGACTGCACCAGCAGCGTCTCGTCCTTCTCGAGGGTCTTGAGGGTTTCGGTGATCGCGTCGAAGGCCGCCCAGCTCCGCGCCGCCTTGCCGGTGCCGCCGTAGACGACCAGGTCGTCGGGGCGTTCGGCGACCTCGGGGTCGAGGTTGTTCATCAGCATCCGCAGGGCGCCTTCCTGCTGCCAGCCGCGGCAGTTCAGGTCGGTGCCGCGCGGGGCGCGGACGGTGCGGGCGTCTTCGTTGCTCATGTGCTGCTCCAGGTTCGAGCCGTTCTCGTTGGTCCCATCAGACCCCGCACCGCGCCCGGCCGACAGCACGGAGCCGGTTCTTTCTCGGATCCGAGACGCCTGCTTCCGGCGCTCAGCCGACCGGGCGCGGGTCGCGGCCGGAGATGGCCGCCGTCAGCCCGGCGGCGCCGCCGCGCATCGCCTCGCCGACCACGGCCGGTTCGTGGCGCTCGTGGAACCGGCTCCACGTGGTGCTCAACGCCGCCACCGGCCGTCCACTGTGGTCGAACACCGCGGCGCCCACGGAGCGCATGCCGGGCGCGACCAGCTCCACCTCCTCCGACCAGCCGCGCTCCCGGTCGACCGCCAGCCCCTCCCCCAGCTCCGCCAGGGTCCGGGGGCCGCGGCCGGTGCGGGTGATGAAGTCGCTGCGGTGCGGGAACAGGGCGCGGATCTGCGCTTCGGTGCTGCCGGCGAGGATCGCGCGGCCGTTGGCGGTCAGGTGCGCGGGCAGCCGCACCCCGACGTCGGTGATCAGCGAGACGTCGGCACCGGAGGTCGGCTGTTCCTTCAGCAGGTACACCGTTTCCGCGCCGTGCAGGATCCCGAGGTGCACGGTCTGCCCGAGGCTGCGGGCCAGCCGGCGCAGGATCGGCGCGGCCCGCCGCTCCAGCGGCTCGTGCCGGAGGTAGGCGGAGCCGATCTCGAACGACACCACCCCGAGTCCGTAGGCCTGCTCCGCCGCCAGGTACACCACGAATCCCTTGTCCACCAGGACGGAAAGGATGTGGTACAGCGACGAGCGGGGGATGCCCAGATCCCGGGCGAGGCTCGCCGCGCGCACCGGCCCGGGCCCTTCGGCGAGCCGGACGAGGACGTCCAGCGCCCGCCCGACGGCCGGTGACGCGCTCGACTCGGCCACCTCATGCACCTCCCGCGACGGGACGATTCTCGCGGATCCGGTTGCGCATCGCGGCCCAGTAGATCGCGCCGGGCACGACCAGCCCGAGCAGCCACGCGATGTCCGCGCCGCCGAGCAGCGGAACCATGAATCCGGTGAAGACCTTGTCCACGTTGGAGAACGGGATCTGCACGGCTATGCCGAAGAAGTAGGCGACCAGCGCGGGAACGCACCAGCGGCCGTAGCGGCCGTTCGGGTCGTACATCGCGTCGAGGTCGTAGTTCTCCTTGCGCAGGAAGTAGAAGTCGACCAGGTTGATCGCGCTCCACGGCGTGAGGAAGTACAGGAGGAAGTGCAGGAACAGCACGAAGTTCGACAGGAAGTCACCGCGCCCCAGCACCGCGAGCACGCCGCCGAGGACGCCGACGAACGCGATGTAACCGATCCGGGCCCCTTGCGAGAGCACCGCCCTGCGGGTGAACGCGGTCAACGTGGTGGCCACCGTCATGTAGCCGCCGTAGATGTTGAGCACGTTGATGGTGAGCTTGCCCAGCGCGATGGCCAGCAGCAGCGGCAGCACCAGCGCCTCGCCGCCGAGTCCCACCACGTAGGTCACCTCGTGGCCCTTGAACTCCTTGCCCGCCACCGCGTAGGCGAGCGCGCCGAAGGACATCGCCCACGTCGCGCCGAGCGCGGTGCCGCCGTAGGTCCACCAGAACGTCGCCCGGATCGAGGTGCTCGCCGGCAGGTACCGGGAGGTGTCCGCGACGTACGGGCCGAAGGTGAGCTGCCAGGACGCGGTCAGCGACAGCGCGAGCAGGAACGCGGGCAGGTCGAGTTCCGCGTTCGCCAGCACCGGCCCGAGGTCGTGCGTGGTGACCAGCCGGAACGTCAGGTACACGAACACCACGACCGACACCAGCGACGCGAGCCAGCCGAAGCGGTGGATCAGCCGGTATCCGGCGATCGCGATCAGCGCCGACAGCGCCGCGTAGAGCAGGATGCTGGCGTCCACCGGCAGCCCGGTGATCGCCGCCAGCGCCTGACCGCCCAGCACGTTGCCGCTGGCGAAGTAGCCGAGGTACATCAGCACCACCAGGACCAGCGGCAGCACCGCGCCGTACACGCCGAACTGCGCCCGGCTCTGGATCATCTGCGGGATGCCGAGCTTCGGCCCCTGCGCGGCGTGCAACGCCATCGGGATGCCGCCGATGGCGTTGCCCAGCGCGATGGCCGCCAGCGCCCACAGCGGGTGCAGGCCCACGAGCACGGTCAGCGCGCCGGTCACGGCCGAGGTGATCTGCATGTTGCCGGCGAACCACAACGTGAACAGGCTGCGCGGTTTGCCGTGCCGCTCGCCGTCGGGGATCGGGTCGATCGATCTGCGCTCGACCTGCAACGATCCGGCCATTCGCCCTCCTCGCGCCGCGGAATTCGTCCGTTCCATTAGTCGCCGCGCGGGTGCCCGGAGCAATCCCCGGCCGGAAGCAGTTGTCCAGGATGACAGACAGTCCGGGGGGGGGGGGGGGGGGGGGGGGGGAGGGGGGGGGGGGGGGGGGGGGGGGGGGGGGGGGGGGGGGGGGGCGGCGAGCGAACTCCCAGCCAGGTGATCGAC